>CAUUUY010000273.1:0-2975 GCA_963548305.1 uncultured Oribacterium sp. | reverse complement strand
GGGAATCTATGATGCCATCACCCAGAGAAAGGCAGATTTAGAGGGCAAGGTTGATGCCATGAATAAGCTTTCCTCTGTGACGATTGTTACCAACATTTTAGGGAATAAGGAAAGCTTGACGGGAGAGCAGCTGCAGGAAATGGTTACCGGCGTGAACGCTTCCGGCTTAAGCTTTGATGAAGATAAGCTTCTGGCTTATGCCCAGTCCTTGGAAAATAAGTACGGAAATCTGGGAAACACCGTATCCTTCCATTCTGCCAGCGGAAAAGACATTGCCATGAATACCCCTTACGGCTTACACATCAATGTGGCGGCGGAAAGGGATGCGTTACGTGCTGCGATTGCCTCTCTGCAAAGTCAGGAGAGAGAACCGGTTTATGTATATCGGCCGGCACAGTATGCTCAGCCCCAGTTTGGAAATACTTTCCTGGAGATTGACCTGGGATTGCAGCATGTGTATTACTATGAAAATGGCGCTTTAACTTGGGAGAGTCCCACAGTAACCGGTATGCTGACAGCGGATCGGGCGACACCAAGCGGTGTATTTTTCCTGAAAGGAAAAGAAACCAACAGAACCCTAAAGGGAAAAATGGTGGACGGAAAGCCGGAATATGAGGCTCCTGTGTCCTATTGGATGCCCTTTAATGGAAACATTGGTTTACATGATGCCACTTGGCGTTCCAAGTTCGGCGGTAACATTTATGTGAAGAACGGTTCCCACGGCTGTATCAACCTGCCGAAGAACAAGGCAGCAGAGCTTTTTGCCAAAATTCAGAAGGGATGCCCGGTAGTGGTTCATCCATAAAAGAAAGATAAGTAAGAAAGTAAGCAAGTCAGTAAGAAAGTCAGTCAATAAGAAAGTCAGTAAGAGTGTAGTTATCGGAGGCTTAGAGCTTTCGCTAACTACACTTTTTTCATCTGTAAAGTAAAGCTGTTAAAAGAAGAAAAGCACTCCTGCTAGTAAGCCTGTATTTCACTTTGCGTTGTTGGGCTTAAGATCAAAAGAAAAATAATGATAAAAATGCTGGATAAAAAAAGGAAAATTCGTTAAGATAATGTCCTTACGAGAAAGTTCAGTGCAGTACGAAATACAGAATATAGAAAAAAAGAAAAGACCTAAGCTTTGGAAAGAAAGTACAGAACTTAGGGAGTAGACAAGGCTTTTGTAGTAGAGTAGAGCATAAAAGTAGTATAGAAAAGGGGTGACTATGCAAACAAAGAATATTATGGTGAGAAGGTATATTGGAATGCTTTTGGGAGTACTGGTAATTTCCATCGGCATCGCCCTGTTTAAGGAGTCTCATTTGGGAAATGACCCGATTTCCGCCTTAAATATGCGTTTGGCGGAAATTTTCGGAATTTCTTTGGGGCAGCAAAACATGATCGCCAATGTGCTGTTTTTCATGGTTCAGCTTGCCTTCGGCCGAAAGTATATCGGTGCGGGAACCTTTGCCAACGGCATTTTGATAGGCTATATCGTGACTTTCTTCTATGAAATATTTACAAAGTACTTCGGATATGCGGAGGAGCAGGGTTTGGCGGTGCAGTTGATTTGGGTAAGCCTTGCGGTGGTGGTAACTTCCTTCGGCGTTTCTCTGTACCAGACAGCGGACCTGGGGGTTGCGCCCTATGATTACCTTTCCTTGGGCTTAAGGGACAAGACCAAGAAGCATTATTACGGATGCAGAATGTTAACAGACGGTTTGGCAGCTCTTGGCACCTTCCTTACCGGAGGATTGGTAGGAATCGGAACCTTGGTTTCCGCCCTTTTCCTGGGACCGATTATTCATTTCTTCGACGTGCATTTTTCCGAGAAGTGGATTGGCTATACCCCAAGCGGTGAAAAGGCGGAAGAAGAGCGGGATTTAGAGAAAAAAAGCGAAGTATAAGAGAGATAAAAAGTCAGGACTCAAAAAGAGAAAAGCATGGAATCAAAGAAAAGAAAAATTGTTATGAAGAAATTTACTTATGACTAAAAAAATGGAACCATTTTACCAAAGAGGCGTAAAAATGCTTCCAAAATAAGAAAATGTCAGAATTTCGTAAAAAACACGGGATGAAAATGTAAAAACACTAGGCAGTTTTGTAAGAATGCGTTAGTGAATCTTCATCTTGTGTTTTTATTTTCGCCACATTTTCTCCCTAAAATGGCAAACTGTAACACAAACCATAAAGGAGAGTTTATGCAGGACGCGAATTTTACAGTAAAGAACAATAGAACAGAAGAGGGAAATTCCGTAAACGGGAATTTAGGAAAAGCGAATCGGAAAGGAATGAGAAGAAGCGCTCTTAAATTTGGGAAAAAAGGCTTAGCCCTTGCCCTTGCTCTGATGAGTTTGAGCATGAGTACTGCTTTCACTGCTTCCGCAAGTCCAAAGGAAGAGGAGCTTTTGGTATTTTCCGAGGAGGGTGCTATCATTTCTCAGGAGGATCAGTCCACTACTTTATTTTCCGACGATGTTTTGGTGGGAGATACTGTCAGCAGAAGTCAGCAGATTGTAGATTATGCAACCCAGTATATCGGCAGACCTTATCGCTACGGCGGAGTAAGCCTTCTTCACGGATCGGACTGTTCCGGCTTCTTAATGGGAATCTTCGGACACTTCGGCATCGGCCTTCCCCATTCCTCTGCAGAGATTGGAACCTTGGGAACCAATGTGGGATCTTTGGCAAATGCGATTCCCGGTGATGTTTTGGCTTATGCAGGCCATGTAGGAATCTATTTAGGAAACGGAAGAATGCTTTCCGCATTGAATTCCCGCTCCGGTGTAACCATTGAATCTGCAACCTACAAGCCTATAAAATCCATTAGAAGGTTCGTATAAAAATATTTTTCTTTAAAAAATAAGAAAATCGCTTATACTCTATATCATACCGCCGATATTACTATCACAAGGATAAAATTCCTAAGAAAATTATCCCTCAAATAGTTTTCAAGTTCTGCTAGTAGAGTGTGTGTGTTAAAAAAGTCCTCG
>CAUUUY010000272.1:0-2977 GCA_963548305.1 uncultured Oribacterium sp. | reverse complement strand
AAGCTTCATTGCCCTGATAAAGCTTTGTGCCACTTGATCAATCTGACTTTTTCTCTTTCTCATCATTCCCTCAAGGTCGTTAAAGCCGGCTTGAATCCGAAGCTGTCCGCTCAGTTTTCCTCCGGAAAATAACACAAGATTCTTCAGAACTTTCAAAGTATCTTGACTGCCGTAATTTTCCCCGCTTGCCACCACAATACAGTACTTTTTATGAAGCAGTTGTTCCATCACAAAATGTCCTCGATCTATAAAATCTTTCATTAATCCGGATACATTACTTGCGTAAGTTGGAGAACCCAAAACGATTCCGTCCGCCTCTTCAATTCTTTTGGAAAGTAGCTCTGCATTATCCTCCATACAGCAATGCCCTGTTCTATAGCAATAGTTACAGCCGGTACAATGGGACATTTTCATTTCCCCCAGATTATAAAATAGCACTTCTATACCTGCTCCCCGAAGATTTTCTTCAATCCTATGAAGCACTGCTGCCGTTACCCCATTTTTTCTCGGACTCCCATTGATGATTAAAACCTGCATTTTCTCCTCCAAAACTACTCACTTGTGTATCTTGCAAGGGCATGGTACTGTAGCATCAAAGGAAAGTAAATCATTTCAAAAAAGATACACAATCTTTGCTTTCTGTGTATTTTAGGAGAGTATGCTATGAAGAAAAGCCAAAATCCATCCGCTGTACGGTCAAGGCAGGAAATTTCCACAGCTTTACTCAAGCTAATGCAAGAGTATCCCTATGCAGAAATCTCCGTAAAGCAGATTATTATGGAAACAAGCCTAGCCCGAAAAACCTTTTACCTGAATTTTCGCTCCAAGGACGATGTACTGGAGTCCATTCTGAACGAATTAATCAGGGAATATACCGAGGCACTTTCCAAGGAAAATGTTGATCCGCTCAATGTTATTTTCTCCTTCTGCGATAAAAATAAAGCCTTTCTTTCCTTACTGCACAAAAATAAAATGCTGTATCTGCTCCTGATTCGCCTAAATGAATTTCTTCCGGAGTACAGTAAAACAGAGGATATGAGTAGCAATCCCTTTGCAAAGCTTATAGGAGAACTGGAGCCGGACTACCTCATTGCCTTCAATGTAGGAGCTATCTGGAATGTGCTTTTCAAATGGATTGACCGGGGAATGAGGGATTCTCTGGACAGCATTCAAGAGACATTGAAAAAATATTTGAAGCGGATAAGTGCTTAAGGATTCTCCAAATAGTAGAAGCCAACACCAATGTTAAAAACAAATGTTAAAAGCCAATCCCTAAAGTCAATCAAAAATCATTCCAAGATTTTGTCCATAGTAGAGTAAAATATCGGTAACTCGAGATGCTTTAACTTCCCGGTCTCATAAACACATTTGCACCCATATAACATATCCCCTACATCACTATGTAAAGTCATGATTCTTCGGGTGAGTTCATTCGTTTTAAACATTCGTTTCATAAAAATTCCGGCACAGGTAGCCGGAATCCTATACGGGAGAAGTTCATTTTTATAGAAGCTTAAGTCTACTCCTCTAGCCTCAACCACCTGAATGGTTTCTCTTATTGCCTTTACTGTAATCGAAAGGGCATGGGCATCATTCATCAGGTTAAGAGCAAGCTGCGCCGGGTGTTCAATTTTCCCTTCCCGGGCAGCAGAAGAGGTGACCCCTGCATTGATGGCCATATGAAGCCATATCCATTCCACCATATCGTGAGGAATCTCCGTTTTCAAATCTGCGGAAGCGAGAAGAGCTGTTAAAGCTTTGTAATTGGAAATCCCTGCTTTTTCCTCACTTTCCAGCATGATGTGGTCAAAGAGAACACAATTAAGCTCATTCCCCACAAGTTTTCCGCCGGCAGTAGGGAAACCGATAATATAAGGATAAGTACCCACTATTTCATTAATCTCTTCCCGACTATTCCAAAAGTTACAAAACAAAATCAAGCTTCCTGTAATATGGTTTTGTGAAAGCGTTGTTATAGCATCCTTTATTTTTCCGCTTGCCACGCTCAAAATAATAAAATCATACTCTGCATTCGACTCGACAAGATTCACCTTGTATTGATCCGCTTTTTCTTCTCCTTTTTTGTTATAGCGTCCATCTAATAAACTGATATTTAGACTTTTCGGTGCCTTCGATTTTTTCTCTTCTCTCAGCAAATGTTCGACTTGATGCCCTGCTTTTTGGAACACATAGCCGTAAGTTGTGCCTATGACGCCAAGGCCCACTATGCATATTCTCATAAATTCTGCCTCCTTTCTTCTATTTTCCATCCGATTATCCAGGCAAGAACCAGAAGATAATTTTCCACAGCGCCAATCAAATTTACCATTTGATGCATCTTAAGATAATGGATAAAATGATTGCTTCCGATACCGATTCCACCGAGAATGAGAGCCAGCAAAATGGATTTTAGATAGGTCCAATTGTAGTGCCTGTACGCCGTAATCAATATGACTAAAACGGCAATATTCCAAAAGCCGATTTCTCTCTGCCATCCTGTCGAAATGCCATACGCAGAGTTTCTTCCCATATATTCCGGTGCGAAAATCTGTAGGATCGCCGCACCGGATATCGCTATGATGAGAATGATAAACAGCACGCGCAAGAAAAGATTCATTTTTTTCTGATGCATTGACTAAGCCTCCTTAAACTCACAGATTGCCTTAGACTTCTGGAAATTACCTATTACGATTCCTCTACTCCGTTCTCTTTTCCAGTTCTCTGATAGCCGGAAAACGAAGTAAAGTAACTGCCACAAGAGAAAGAAAGACACCCGAAATACCAATCATCATTGCTGCTCCCCGTCCGACACCCATTCCGCTCAGACTCCCGAGACCATCCGCTGCTAAGCCGGAAACTGCATAGGCAAGAACATATCCCATCTGAGAAAGAAAACCTATAAATCCCCAAGCTCTACCCTGTAAAGCATCCGGTATATTTGTCCTGCAAAGATAATCCATGCAGTTGTTGCAAAGAG
>CAUUUY010000271.1:0-2978 GCA_963548305.1 uncultured Oribacterium sp. | reverse complement strand
CTTGCGAAAAACAAGGGTACCGAAGTTTTTCGCTTAGTATCCGCTGCGAAGGCGAGGTTAGCGGGAGCGTGCCCGATTTCATGCCTATACTGCATTGGAGCGTCCCTCATCAATAAACACAGTCCTTCTCTCCGCAGCTTTTCAACAAGTAGCGTCGGACTCGGATTGCTCACTTTCAGGTCTATAGGCTAAAAATCACTCCCCACTATATTTTTATATCAGCTATCCATATCGCAGAATCCGTAAAACCATTCTCCCCTTTTTGGTGTTTTTCTCAAGACCAAGGTAATGGAACTTCCCCAGTCCTCTTACAGAAATCTTTTCTCCCCCCTTTAGACTGCTGCTTCCTTTCGCCACCAAGCCGTCCTTATACACCAGTTCTTTGGCAAAGTATTCCTGTGCCTTTCCTCTGGAAAGGTGGAATACCGCGGAAACGATACCGTCCAATCGCTCGGAGGCGGCAAAGATCTGCTCCTCTATTCTTTCCTGCTTAGGGACAAAGGCTTCCTCACACTCTTTGATTTCTACACTGGTATGCCGAATCTGCTGCAAATTCTCCAAGAGATAGTCCCTCATTTTCCGAAGCAGATAGACATAGCTTTTCTCATCCCGAAAGAAGATGTCTCCCAGCATTTCCCGTTCTATCCCAAGACTCATAATGGCTCCCAGTACATCTCTATGGGACAATTCTTCGGAAAATTTTTTCTGCTTTCCCTGAATTTCCAAAAGCACTACAGGATTGTCTTCCAAGAGAAGCTCCCTGCACTCTTCCTCCTCCATAAAACTTGGGTAAAAGAAAAAGGCCTGTCGTTCCGCCTCTTCTCCTCCCAAAAGCAGAAACTTAGCCCCTCTTTCCCTTTTGATTTTCTCTAAAAAAAGTCCCCTTTCTCTTTCCGATAAAAAGGGACTGTTTCGCACTATACCGCGCTCTTCTGTTTTTCGCCAAATATCTTCCACGTGGGCAAGAATATCTTCTCTGTCTTTCATGGTCTTTTATTGTCTCGCTTACTATTTCCTATATCTATCTTTCAAACAATCATACTTAGGAATTAGAGCCTTGCTCCAAAAACTCCACTTCTCCCTGCATCCACACATTGCCCTTAAAACGACGGCCAATGGCGGGGACTCCCAAAAGATCTTTTTCATTGATGCAAACGCGAAATACCGCATCCATACATCTTACTTTTAAATCCAAGATATTTTCATGGGTATAGACGTTGCTCTTTACCCGAATATTCACAATCTCTCCCAAAATGGAATACTGATCGCACTCCACCCCGGTAGGCATAAAGGTGGACTCCACCAAGCTGTACAGATCTTCCTTTTCGATTCTCTGATTCACCTCGGACATCAGATTCATATCGGTCTCCGTCAGGGTTTCCAAAGCATCCTGGTCTCCTGCCTTAGCCGCCTCGAAAAGCTTCATCTGCTCCACAAAGTGCTGTCGCTTTACCCACTCATCCTCCGCCTTCTTCTCTATGGGAAGGAGAATCTTTCCCTCCACGGAAAGTCCGGTCAGATAGACCTGCTTGGGCACCGCCTTAATCTGCATTCGTTTCAGCTGATGGGCTTCCAGGGAATTGCAAAGATAATAAATCAGGGTAATCCCTGAGGTAAAATCCTCCATCACGCCGGCATAGGTTTCCTTTTCCGCATGGCGCTCAAGGCTTCCCTCCACCGTTTCCACCCCTTCGTAGGAACGCATGTAAGGGAAATAATAGTCCCTGTGAAAAATTCCCTCTGCATCTCTGTGCCCCACCACGGTAATGCCCATAGAGGGAGCTACCGGAAGCTGATACTGCTCCACCACCTGTCCATTTCCATAGGAGACAAAGCTGCTGCGATATTTTTCATGTACTGCCCTTTGTAAATAAAACTCTGCATCCTTGTCTTCCTGCAATGCAGAAAACCCAATGGATCGTAGAAACTTATGCATTAGCCTTCCTCTTTCCTGACCTCTCTGAAACCATCTCCATATCTTACAACAAAGGCTACTGTCTTGCAATAGCTACCGGGGAAGGTCTAAAATCATCCCCATGTCCGAATCAAAGCCGAATGCCCGCATTCTCCCTAAATGGTCTTGAAAACAGGCGAGAATAAAAAAAGCCATGCGGTACAGGTCGGAAAGCGGGGATGATACCTTCCCCTTTTCCATCCTATGCCACATGAAAGCTCATTTTACTGCTATTTTAATGTTTTTTGAAAAACGGTATTTTCTAAGCTTCCTTATCTTCTCTATGCGGAAGCGCTGGAACCACCCGGGTTGCCCTTCTGGGTAGACTCAAAAAGGCTATGAGTTGCCTTATAAATCTTTCTGGCAATGTAAGGGTTGTTCATAGTGTAAAGATGCACACCGTCCACTCCGTGAGTCACCAGATCCACAATCTGATCCACCGCATAGGCAATGCCTGCGTCTCTCATGGCAATGGGGTTATCCGCATACTTGTCTAGGATTCTCTGAAACTTCTTAGGAACATTTACGCCGCAAAGGCTGGCCATCTTTAAGACCTGACGGCTGTTAATAACCGGCATAATCCCCGCTTCAATGGGAACATCAATTCCGGCTAAAGCGCAACGCTCCTGGAAAATGTAGAACTGCTTATTTTCAAAGAAAAGCTGGGAAATCAGGTGCTCCGCTCCCGCATCCACCTTGTTCTTTAAGTAACGAATGTCCTCTACTCTATCCGCACTCTCGATATGTCCCTCCGGATAACAGGCCGCGGAAATATGGAAGTTTCCGTGCTCCTTCAAAAAGGCAATCAGGTCGGAAGCATAGCGGAAGTCTCCTCTATTCTCCTCTCCCTCGGGGATATCTCCTCTGAGAGCCAGGATATTTTTGATTCCGGCAGTCTTCAGCTCGTCAATCTTTTCCAATACATCCTGCTTTGTTAAATTTATACAAGGAAAATGAACCACGCTGGGCACTTCGCAGACCTTCTTAATGTGCTCTGCAATAGGGATGGTGCTTTGGTTATTCT
>CAUUUY010000270.1:0-2981 GCA_963548305.1 uncultured Oribacterium sp. | reverse complement strand
AAAACACGAAGAACTTCTTTATCTGGACTTAGATCGGGCGATAGAGAAATATAAGGGAGAAGAGCCCAGAGGAGAATTTGCCCTGGCTATAGAAGGAAAGTCTTTAGAAAAGAAAAAGGAAGAGGCTAAGGCCCAATGGGAAGAGCTTTCTATAGAAGAGCATTTGCGGGAATACCTGGATAAGGGACTGTCTGAAAAGGAGGCTATGAAAATGGTAGCAAAGGACAGGGGCATCGGAAAAAGAGAGGTGTACCAATATTTAAAAGCCGGTGACTAGAATTTCTAAAAATCATCTAAAAAACAGATAGCTTACTGGCAATTTATTCTTTTTCCCTGTAGACTGGGCTGTGCAACATAATGAGACTAGAAAGGAAAGAAAAATGATTAGTGCAAGAAACCATTTTCATGGAATTGTAAAGGAAATTCGTAAGGGTGCCGTGAACGGTATCGTAAAGCTGGAAACTCCCGGAGGAAACCGTGTCAGCTCCACCATCTCTATGGAAGCTATCGAGGATTTAAAGCTTACCGAAGGCAAGAAGGCTTGTATCTTCGTAAAGGCTACCGAAGTAATGCTGGCTAACGACAATCTGAAAATCTCCGCAAGAAACCAGTGGAAGGGAACTGTTAAGGAGATTAAAGACGGCGCAGTAAACGCTATCGTAAAGCTGGAGATTGAGGAAGGCGTAACCATCACTTCCACCATCTCTTTAGAGGCTGTTAAAGATCTTGGCTTAACAGTAGGGGCCAAGGCCGTTGCCATTGTGAAGTCTACCTCAGTAATGTTGGGAGAAGAATAAAACGAGGCTATATAAAATTTAGCGTTCATGTAATATAGGCCTGAAATTGGGGCACGCTCTCGCTAGCTTCGCCACACAGCGGTACTAAGCGAAAAACTGCAGTACCTTTGTTTTTCGCAAGTACCGGCGGGCTCAGACTACCCCTTTTTCAGGCCTATATTACACGCTAAATAATTTTAATATTTTTTATAGTCTCCTATTATATCAGCCAAAGGTAGAGGTAGACAAACAAGGGCATGGTCACAATCGCTACCAAAGTAGTAAAGATATTAATACAGCTGGCATATTCCGCATCCTGCTCATAGATAATGGCAAACTGATTCACACTGGTTCCGCTGGGGGCGATGGCACTGAGATAAGTCACCAGAAAAATCTCCTTTCCCATGGGAAGACGCCCGGCTATATTCCCCAGTTTGAAAAAGAACAATAAACAAAGCGGGAAAAATACCATTCTTAAAAAAGTCACGAAAAACAATCTTTTATTCTTAAAAAAATTCTCCATAGGCATTTTCGCCAATACCATACCGGTAACCATCATACTGACAGGACCGATCATTCCTCCGATATCTTTAATGGCTTGTCCCAAGGGTCTTGGAAGGGAAATCCGAAAACTAAAGCAAAAAAATCCAAAAATGATCGCTAAAATATTGGGATTTTTTAAAAATCCGGAGAGCTTCTTGAAAAGGGAAGTCTCTTCCGAATTCCTACAACTCTTCTCCCTAAACTTGCCTTCCTTTCCTCCCTTCTTTAGTTGTTTTTGAAACAGAGAAATGCCATGGGTCCAAAGCAGAATATTATAAACACCGATATAGGCAGTGATATAAATCAGATAATCCTCCCCCAGAGCATAGGCTACAATGGGGATAATAATATTTCCACAATTACTGTAAATCACCGCAGTTTTCTCCACTACGGTGATAGGAAAAAACTTATCCAAAAGAAAGATAAAAAGGGTGAAAAAGCCTTGTATACCTAAAGCCAATATTCCGCAAAAGAAAAATGCTCTTTGTCGCTCCGGAGTAACTTCCACTGTAAAGGCATGAAAAAGCACACAGGGAGAAATCAGATACAAGCAGAGCTTAGACAGGCTTTGACTATCTTCTTTTTTTAAAATGTCTTTTTTTACCAAAATAAATCCGGCAAAAAGCATCAAAAAAAGGGCTATGATTTTTTCTATTAAAGCCAATTCCATTCCGTCTACCTTCCTTCGCTATCTATCTTTTTTATTGCTTTTTTTCTCTGTTTCCTTCTATATTAGTCTGTCTCTTTACATTTCGATCTTTTATTCTTTTCCACCATAAAACCCAAGCTTTCGAACGTCAAGTATAAAAAAAGTGTATCCCCGGAATCCTATCAATAATACAGGATCCCTCGAATACACTTTTTACTTTGCGCTATTTCCTTTCAGCCATTTACTTTTAGCTATCTGTTTTACATCTTTCGCTTTAAGCTTTTTTCTCTACGTTTTTGCTTTAAATTGAATGCTTCTCAGAATACTCTCTTCTTTTCCGCGCTCTTACTCTTCTTCTCTTTCTCTCCATCTTCTTTCTTTCCCATAAACTATAGGCACAAAGAAGCAAAAGGCTGGAGCCGAAAAGTCCGAAATTCAGAACCATAGTGGACATATCTCCGGTTGCTACCGCTCTTCCGTATTTGTCTACTCTTCCCTTTCGGATGGCAGCCAAATACTCTCCGATGATTTGCAATTCTTCCAAATCTTCCTGAGAAAGATCACGGTTTCGTCCGAGAACTTCTCCCAATCTCTGGGCTAAATCGTCTCTGCTGTAACCGCTTCCGATTTCTCCCTTCTTCTTTTTCTGAGGGTCCAGTCGAACAATACGATTCTTTAAGACTTGACTGTTTCCTCCTGAAGGAATGGGAATCCCGTATTTTTCAATATATCGACGAACCTCATCCGGAAGAATATCCACAGGTACATAAATAGGATTTCCGTTACGATCCAGCCCTACGAAAAGTAATCTTTTTCCCGGATCTCCGGGAATAGGCTTGTTGGGGTTTTGATTATAAGGATTTCGTTTGTCGTTAACAATCTTATCTCCCGGCCGAACAGAAGGTTTAAAACCATTCTTCTTTCCTCCTATACCGCCTATGCCTCCCCCTGAATTTTCCTTTTCATAAAGGAGCCATTGGAAAGTCGGTTTTTCCATTAGAGCAAAACCTTCT
>CAUUUY010000269.1:0-2989 GCA_963548305.1 uncultured Oribacterium sp. | reverse complement strand
TAGAGCAGATTCTGGGACAAAATGTAACCCGTCCGGACATTGCCGGCATTATGGGTGCCTTCGGTGCAGCCCTGATTGCCAGAGAGCGTTACAGCATTGAAACCGACAAGCTGGAAAATGAAATTCTGGCCGGGGAAGCTGACAAAGAATTCTTGGATGCCAGCGGTTATAAAAAGACCACTATGCTTCCTCTGGAAAAGATTGTGAACCTGGAGTACGAAACCACCATGGGCCGTTGCCAGCTTTGCAGCAATAAGTGCGTACTGACCATCAGCAACTTCGGCGGGGGAAGAAGCTTTATTTCCGGAAACCGTTGTGAAAGAGGTGCAGGAAAGCCCAAGGCAAAGTCCGAAGTGCCAAACCTCTTTAAGTACAAGATTAAAAGAATCTTCGGTTATGAGCCATTAAGTATCGAAGAAGCTAAGCGTGGAGAAGTGGGCATCCCCCGTGTCCTGAATATGTATGAAAATTACCCCTTCTGGGCTATTTTCTTTAAGGAACTGGGATTTAGAACCGTACTCTCTCCCTCTTCCAACAAAAAGCTTTACGAAATGGGTATCGAATCCATTCCTTCCGAGTCCGAATGTTATCCTGCCAAGCTGGTACACGGACATATTGAATGGTTAATCGCCAAGGAGCAGAAGTTCATTTTCTATCCCTGCATTCCTTATGAGCGAAATGAAACACCGGATGCGGGAAATCATTACAACTGCCCCATGGTCACCTCCTATGCGGAAAATATCAAGAACAACGTGGAGAACCTGGAAGAAAAGAGCATTCTCTTTATGAAGCCCTTCCTTGCCTTCACCAATGAAAAAATTTTAACAGACCAGCTTTGCAAGGTCTTTGTTCATCCCAAGGATATTCAGGACTCCATCAAGCCTGCCGGAGACTGGACTCTGGAAAAAATCGGAGAAAAGTTTAAAGAATGGAACTTTACGGAGAAAGAAATCCGAGAAGCAGCTCATCTGGCTTGGGAAGAGCTTTTACAATCCCGAAAGGACATTGAGGAAAAAGGGGAAGAAACCTTGATGTGGATGGAAAAGACCGGCAATCGAGGAATTGTCTTGGCAGGTCGTCCCTACCATGCAGACCCGGAAATCCATCACGGTATTCCGGAGCTAATTACCTCCTTTAACTTTGCGGTTTTAACAGAGGACTCCATCTCCCATTTGGCAGAGGTAAAACGTCCCATCATTGTTACGGATCAGTGGATGTATCATTCCCGTCTCTATAAGGCCGCAGCCTTTGTAAAGACGCAGGAAAATCTGGACTTTATCCAGTTAAACTCCTTCGGTTGCGGATTGGATGCGGTGACGGTAGATCAGGCCAAGGATATTTTGAACGGCTCCGATAAGATTTTCACCGTATTAAAGATTGACGAGGTAAATAACCTGGGAGCAGCCAGAATCCGTATTCGTTCTCTCCTTGCGGCTATCCGTGTGAGAGCTGAAAAGAATTATAAGAGAACCCTTCGTTCCGAAAGCTATAAGAGAACCCTCTTTACCAAGGATATGAAGAAGGAGGGCTATACCATCCTCTGTCCTCAGATGTCCCCTCTTCACTTTGAGCTGATTGAGCCGGCCATTCGTTCCGAGGGCTATAATCTGGTGGTTTTGGACAATGACAACCGTTCCGCCATCGATACCGGACTACAGTATGTAAACAACGACTCCTGCTACCCCTCCATTATCGTGGTAGGACAGGTTATGGAGGCTCTACTTTCCGGAAAGTACGATTTGGAAAAGACAGCGGTTATTATGTCCCAGACCGGAGGAGGCTGTCGTGCCTCCAACTATATCGGCTTTATCCGTAGAGCACTGGACAAGGCCGGCATGGGACAGATTCCGGTTATTTCCTTAAATGCCAACGGTATGGAATCTACCCCCGGCTTTACTATGACCATTCCGCTTCTCACTAAGGCAATGCAGGGAATTGTTTACGGAGACCTTTTTATGCGTCTTCTTTACAGCACCCGTCCCTACGAGTTGCAGGAGGGTTCCGCAGAGGCTTTACATCAAAAGTGGAAGAAGATCTGTCAAGAAAGTCTTTCCAAGAAAAATATTCCTTTCCTGGAGTTTGGAAAAAACGTAAAGGGTATTATTAAAGATTTTGATTCCCTGCCCATGAACACAAATTTAAAGAAGCCAAAGGTTGGTATTGTGGGAGAAATTCTGGTAAAATTCTCTCCTCTTGCCAATAACCATATTGTAGAGCTTTTGGAAAAGGAAGGCGCTGAGGCGGTAATGCCGGACCTTATGGACTTCCTCCTCTACTGTTTCTATAACCAGAACTTTAAGTATGAGAATCTGGGTGCTTCCTGGAAAGGAAAGACCTTCTGTAATATTGCGATTAGCCTTTTGGAATCCTTCCGAAAGACAGCAAGAAAGGAACTGGAAAAGTCCAAGCACTTTACTGCTCCCGGAGATATTCGAGAACTGGCGGATAAGGCAAGACAGTATGTTTCCTTAGGAAATCAGACCGGTGAAGGATGGTTCTTAACCGGAGAAATGCTGGAACTGATTGACGAGGGTGTGGACAATATTGTTTGTACCCAGCCCTTTGGCTGCCTCCCCAATCACATCGTAGGCAAGGGTGTAATCAAGGAATTAAAGCGTCATAACCCCGGTGCCAATATCATTGCGGTGGATTATGATGCGGGAGCTTCCGAGGTAAATCAGCTGAACAGAATCAAGCTGATGCTGACGGTGGCACAGAACAAAATCAGAGAGCAGGCGTAGGGAGTTCTGATAAATATCTTAGCATTTCCTTCCATGCCACCTTGAAACAGGGGCACGCTCTCGCTAACTTCGCCACGTAGCTGTACTAAGTTCAAGCTACGTTTCACTTGCTTTCACCAAGTACAGACGGGCTCAGATTACCCCTTATTTCAAGATGACATAGAAGGAAATAACAAGCTTTATACAGAACTATAAAATCAGGCTATAAAATCAGGTAGTGTGTTATTTGTTCACACTATCTGATTTTT
>CAUUUY010000268.1:0-2993 GCA_963548305.1 uncultured Oribacterium sp. | reverse complement strand
GCTGCAGTGGCAAGGAAACGAATCACATAAAGACTTAACTCTCCAAAACCCTTTCCGCTCAAAACTAGATTCCAAAACATTTCAAAAAAATCCTTATAGGTATCCATATCAATGCCAAAGTAAGCTACATTAAAACTAAAAATCAGCACAATTACTACTCCTGCCAAAAAAGTACTGACCAAGCTTTCAACAATCTTTGCCAAGAGGAAATAAGCACTGTGTTTTGGCAGCATAAAAAGCATATAGCCCTGGGTTGTATTTAAATCCTTGCTCAGACTGGCCATGCTGGATAAGCCCAGAATGAAAATCACCAGAAAACTGAAGAAAATCAGCAAGCCTGCGCCAAGACCGGCCACAACGAAATTATCCGTTGCCGTCCCCAGCATCACAAAGGCCTGGGATATAAAAAGGGCAAAGCCGCAGAGAATCTTCATAAAGGCGGTTTTTTTCATTTCATATTGTATTAATGTCAGCATTTAGCCCTCCTTCTTTTTTCCCAAAAGACTTCTGTAACGTTCTGTAAGATTCTGCCCCTTATTTTCCTGCATCCTTTTAAGCTCTTCCACGGAAAGAATCCTTCCCTGATGGAAGAAAATGGCAAATTGAATATATTCTTCCACCTCTTCCACCAAGTGGCTGGAAAGAAGGATGGTGTTGTTCTCTCGCTTCTTTTCTAAAATCATTTTTTCTATTTCTTCTCTGGCCAGAAGATCCACCCCGTTAAAGGGTTCATCCAAAAGTACCAGCTTTGCATTTCGGGCAAGGGTTGCCGCAATTCTTGCCTTCTTATCCATACCGGTAGATAAGGCCTTAAAGGGAAGCTTTAAAGAAATATCCATCTCCTCCAACATTCTCTTGTACTCTTGCTCCTGAAAATCCGGAAAAAAGCTTTTATGATATTTTCCGTAATCTCCCACGGTCATAAAGGGATAGGCCTGACTTTCTGTAGGCAGGTAGGCAATGTCTTTTCTACTTTGAATGCTTAAGGGCTTTCCCTCAAACAATACTTCTCCACTGCTCTGCTTGGTTAAATCCCCAAGAATCTTCATGAAGGTGGTTTTTCCGGAACCATTTGGCCCCAAAAGAGCATAAATATTTCCCGGATAAATATGTAAGGTGGCATCCCTAAGAGCAACCTTGGATCCGTATTTTTTCGTTAAATTTTTGCATTGAACCATAGCTTTCTCCTTTAAAGTATTTCGATTCTCTTTCTTTTTACCCTATAAGTAGTAGGGAATCTTAGGGATAAAACATAATTCTTTCTTAAGTATTTAAAAAATATTGCGTTTTAAGAGATTAAGAGAAGCTATTGAAAGCGAGTGCTCCATAATCTTTCCAATCTTCCATGCAAGACAAATTCAATTTTGAATTTTGGGCATAAAAAAAGATATTGCTTTCACAATATCTTTTCTAAAATCTTATTCAGCTACGCCGGATACAGCACGTTCTACTTTTCCGGAACGTAGGCAGGAAGTACATACGTACATCTTCTTTGTACCGCCATCTACCTTGACTCTAACCGATTTCACATTTGCTTTCCACATCTTATTAGATCTTCTATGTGAATGGCTTACCTGATTGCCGAAATGCACTGCCTTCTCACAAATAGCACACTTAGCCATGATTGCACCTCCCTCTTTTAAAAGTTCCACCGCAAAACAGCGACTAAAATATAATAGCAAAAAGAATAGTTTCTTGCAAGGGCTTTCTTGGTTTTTTCCAAAAACTAATGGAAGCTGTCTATCATTTCCCCTTTTACTCTGTCAAATCAATATCCACCAGGTCGATTTCTTCGATGTCCTCATCCTCCGGCAGTTCAATTACTGTAGCAGAGCTCTCCTTGGATATCTTCTCCTTGGCCTTTGTGACATTGTTCCGCTTTAAGCTTTCCAGATTCTCTTCCGCTAAATCTTCCGCAGACTTTGTTACTCTACTACCTCCGGTAATCTTATCAATCGCCTCGGGAATCATATCAATAATCTTGGAAAAAGCATCCTCGTTCTTCACACGAATGAGCTTGGTTCTGCCCTCTTGAATAATCAGCATAGCCGCAGGAGTGATTTTAGAGCTCATGGCTCCCGCTCCCCCGTCTCCCTTTTTCTGATTCTCCTTCATAAAGGCACCGCTGGCCATTCCGCAGCTTACTTCCATCAGAGGAATCAGGGTAGTGTTTCCCACAACAATGGGCTCTCCCACCACGGTTTTCGACTGGACAAAACCATCTAAGCCTTGAAACAGGGCGTTCAGTAATTCTTGTGTATTATGATTTGCCATCATTTCCTCCCTTAAAAAGTAATTCCCGGAACTTCCTGTTCCGAAGAAGACGAACAGCCACGATAACGATATGGATCAAACGAAACTTTCCCTTTGCCTTAAGTTCTCCATAGTAATAGGAGTCGTCAAATTCCGGATAGACATGAAAGGAATCTCCAAGAAACGGGGATATAAGCGCTATTCCCTGCAAAACCTGTCCTAAAGTATAAGGATCCTCCATGGAAAGGTAAAGCTCTCCTTTCCAATTTCTGATTCTGGCATGGTGAAGAAGATAGAGAATCTGACGAAAAACAAGGACAAGCATTTCCTTTGTTTCTTCCTGGGTAAGCATCCGGATTTTCTTTTTTATTTCTTTCCCCTTCCGCATGGCATTCTTAGGGATGGAAAGAATTTTTTCCATAGCCTTCATCAACTTTCTTCCTCTGTAAGTCCTGCCTGCTGCTCCGAATCTTCTCCATTTTTAGATACTTCTTCCTGCTTTTCAGAATTCTCTTCCTTACCGCCTTCAAAGAGGGTAAGCCATAAAAACTTCCCTTTATATTCTAAATTTCCCTCTTGAAAGCTTCCGGAAATCTTTAAACCGGGATAGCTAAGCTTCCCTCTTCCCCTTGGTAATTTCTCTTCTCTCTCCTTTTCCCCGAAAATTTCATAACGGAAGGGAACAAACAAGAGTAGAAGAATCAAGATAAGAAGAAGCAAAAATAGGATAAGAATAATCA
>CAUUUY010000267.1:0-2993 GCA_963548305.1 uncultured Oribacterium sp. | reverse complement strand
AAAAATCCTGGTAATGACGGAGCAGGATCTATATGGACAAAGTCTTGCTGGGAGAAAGCGCCGCAAGAAAAAGCAGGTGGAAAGTCTCCACATCGGTTCTTTGACAGAGCTTCATAAGGGAGACTATGTGGTGCATGAAAGCCACGGTATCGGCATTTACGAGGGCATTGAGCGAATCGTAACGGAGGGCGTCAGCAAGGACTATTTAAAGATTCTCTACGGAGACGGGGGGAATCTGTATTTGCCGGTAAATAAGCTGGACGGTATTGAGAAATATGCCGGAAAGGAGGCGAAGGCTCCTAAATTAAATCGCCTAAACGGTTCGGAATGGCAGAAAACCAAGTCTAAGGTTAAGGGGGCGGTTCGGGAAATCGCCAAGGAACTTTTGGCTCTCTATGCCAAGAGGCAGGAGGAGAGAGGCTACCCCTTTGGAAAGGATACGGTTTGGCAAAGAGAATTTGAGGAGGCCTTTCCCTACGAGGAAACCGGAGATCAGCTTCTGGCTATTGAAGCCACCAAGGAAGACATGGAAAGTGAGAAAATCATGGACCGTCTGGTTTGCGGGGATGTGGGCTACGGAAAGACGGAAATAGCCCTTCGGGCAGCCTTTAAGGCGGTGCAGGATTCTAAGCAGGTGGCTTATCTTTGCCCCACCACCATTTTGGCCCAGCAAATCTACAATGGCTTTGTGGAGAGAATGAAGGGCTTTCCGGTGGAAGTGGGAATCCTTTCCCGTTTTCAAAGCCCAAAGGAAGTCCATAAGACGCTGGAACAGCTTGCCGGCGGTAGAATAGATATCGTAGTAGGAACCCACAGATTACTTTCCAAGGATGTGCATTTTAAAAATCTGGGGCTCTTGGTGGTGGATGAGGAACAGCGCTTCGGGGTACAGCATAAGGAGCGCATCAAGTCCTTAAAGGAAAATGTGGATGTACTTACCCTTTCCGCAACCCCTATTCCCAGAACCCTCCACATGTCTTTGGTGGGAATTCGAGACCTTTCCATACTGGAGGAAGCTCCCATGGACAGACTTCCCATCCAAACCTATGTAATGGAAGAGGAGGAAGGCACCATTCGGGAGGCCATTTCCCGGGAGCTTCGGCGAAACGGTCAGGTGTACTATGTGCATAATCGGGTGAAAAGCATAGAGGATACGGCGCTTCGCCTGCAAAAACTGCTTCCGGAGGCACGTATTGCTTATGCTCACGGGCAAATGGGAGAGAAGGAACTGGAAGAAATCATGCTTTCCTTTATTGCCGGAGAAATAGATGTACTGGTATCCACCACCATTATCGAAACCGGACTGGATATTCCCAATGCCAATACCCTGATTATTCAAGATGCGGATAAGATGGGGCTTTCCCAGCTTTACCAGATTCGAGGCAGGGTAGGAAGATCCAACAGAACCTCCTATGCCTTTTTGCTTTATAAAAAAGGAAAAAGCCTTACGGAAGAGTCGGAAAAGCGCTTAAAGGCTATTCGGGAATTTACGGAGCTGGGCTCCGGAATTCGTATTGCTTTAAGAGACCTGGAAATCCGCGGGGCGGGAAATGTATTGGGAGCAGAGCAGCACGGCCACATGGAGGCGGTGGGTTATGAGCTCTATACCAAGCTGCTTCGCCATGCGGTGCTTTTGGAAAAGGGAGAAAAGCAGGAAGAGGAGGACTTTGAAACCCAGCTGGATGTGGATTTGGACGCTTTTATTCCGGAAAACTATATGGAAAATGAGGAACAGAAGCTGGAGGCTTATCAAAAGATTGCCCTTTTAAGCAGTGAAGAAGAGAAGATGGATTTGGAGGATGAGCTGACAGACCGCTACGGTGACCTGCCCTATCAGGTGGAAAATCTCTTCCAGGTGGCAAGCCTTCGAAATTTGCTTCATAAAATAGGGGTAACGGAGTGCAAGATCAAGAGGGGAGAAATTCACTTTTTATTCTTCCCTAAGGCGAAAATCAACACCGCTGCCATTCCTGCCTTGATTTCCGAGTCCCGGGGGGAGATTCGATTTGTAAATGGAGAGAGTCCCAAACTTTTATATAAAAAGAAGAATTTACGGGATTTGCCCAAGATTCAGGAAAGTATGGAAAAGGCAAAGGAAATAGCGGAAGCCCTGCTTCTCCCACTTTCCCCTTAAAAAGAAAGAAAAACTATCAAATTTTTTACAAAAACAGAGAAAAAACATAGGAAATCCATGGAATTACAAGGCTTTCATTGACAGGATAAAGGGAGAAAGTTATAATGCACTCGTATGTGGGGAGTTGTGCCCCAAGTAACAAGACTACGCCGAAAAATCGGCGATTATGGAGGATGAAAGATGAATAAAGTAGATTTGGTTTCCGCAGTAGCAAAGCAGGCAGAGTTATCTAAGAAGGATGCGGGATTAGCAGTTGAGGCTGTTTTTGATGCCATTTCTGAGGCTTTAGAGAAGGGTGATAAGGTTCAGCTTATCGGTTTCGGAACTTTCGATGTTTCTGAGAGAGCTGCAAGAGAGGGACGTAACCCAAGAACCGGAGAGACTATGAAGATTGCTGCTTCTAAGGCTCCAAGATTCAAGGCAGGTAAGGCTTTAAAGGATCGCGTGAACTAATTTCATGCGACTGGATAAGTATTTGAAGGTATCTCGTCTCATAAAAAGACGCACAATTGCTAATGAAGCCTGCGATACCGGTCGAATATCTGTTAACGGGAAAGTGCAGAAGGCTTCCTACGACGTAAAGGTAGGAGATGTCATCAGCATTCGTTTCGGAGAAAAAGCAGTAGAAGCCAAGGTATTGTCGGTGCAAGAGACTGTGCGAAAGGATGAGGCGGCAGAGCTATTTCAATATCTATGAGAAAGCAAGAGAAACAGAAAAGAAAAGTGTTTAAACATGGGGTTACTGTCCTGGGATTGTTCATGGTGGTAGCCCTTCTTGCTATTGTTATTTTTGTTCGAGGCAGAGAGCTTACGGAGAAAAATAAAAATTATCTTGCTATGGAAGAGAGTTTGGCTGAGG
>CAUUUY010000266.1:0-2993 GCA_963548305.1 uncultured Oribacterium sp. | reverse complement strand
GAACAGTCGGATTTTAGCTTGCAAGAAGCGAAGGAGCTGGTGAGCGCTTTACGAGAGGCCGGAGCAAAATCGGTTTGTATTACCAGCATGAAGATTGACGGACAAAATTGTGTTTTCCTTTATGATGAGAAGAAGGGGGAGTTTTGCCGGATTCCTTACAGAATGAGAGACAAGCATTTTGTGGGAACCGGAGATTTGTTCTCCGCCCTTCTTCTGGGACGTTTTATGCAGGAAAATGATTTTTTTGCCGCAGGAATGTGGGCGGTGGAAAAAATCGGAGCATTTATCGATGCTTATGAGGAGGATCATCTTTCTGAAAAGGGTATTCCCATGGAGCGCTATCTGAGTCTTTTAAATGCGTAGTTCTGACTCTTGAATTTTGTACAGTAAAAGTCTGACTCTTTATGTTTCAAGAGAAGATGCGCTGAAGCATAGGAGATATGAAAAATAAGTATGGTTCTTTTCGCTCTGTCGGGGCATTCCCCTGGGGGAATTCTTGAAAGAGATGGTCTTTTGTGCTAGAGTTTAGACTTACAGATTTTAAGGAGGACATTATGAAAAAGAGATTTGGAGTAGCATTGGTCTTGTCTATGGCCATGGTTTTAGGGGCTTGTGGCGCTAAGCAGCAGGCGGAGAGTGCGAAGGGCACAGAGCAGAAGGGCACAGAGGCCTCTACCGCAGCGAAAGAGGAAAGTAAGGAAGCGGATAGCAAGGCAGATGCCGGAGAGGGAAAGACCTACAAGGTGGGGATTTTAAAGTTTATGGATCACCCCTCCTTAAACCAGATTGAGGACAGTCTTTGTGAGGAGCTGGATAGCTTGTCTGAAAGCTCCGGAGCAAAGTATGAGTATAAGGAATATCGTTTGAACGGACAGGGAGATGCCTCCGTATTAAACCAGATGACTGCGCAGCTGATTGCGGATGATGTGGATGTGATTGTTCCCATTGCTACCCCGGCGATTCAGGTAGTACAGTCTCAGACCGAAGGAAAAAATATCCCCATCGTTTTCTCCGCAGCCTCCGATCCGGTTTCCGCAAAGCTTGTGGATTCCATGGAAAAGCCGGGAGGAAATATTACAGGAACCTCCGATTTCTTAAATACGGATGCCATTATGGATTTGATTTTTGCCCAGAATCCTGAGGCAAAGAAGATCGGTCTTCTGTACTCCAAGAGTGAGGACTCCTCTCAGCAGCCTATTGCAGCAGCGAAGAAGTATCTGGCTGACAAGGGTGTGGAAGTAGTAGAAAAGACCGGAACCACCACCGATGAGGTGAGTCAGGCTGTGGATGCACTGATTGCAGAGAAGGTGGATGCGATCTTCACTCCTACAGACAATACCATTCAGAAGGCAGAGCTTTCCTTCTATGAGAAGCTGATAAAGGCGAAGATTCCTCACTACGGCGGAGCGGATTCCTTTGCGTTAAATGGAGCCTTTGCCGGTTACGGCGTAGATTACGTACAGCTTGGAAAGGCTACTGCGGATATGGTGGATGAGGTACTTCGCCAGGGTAAGGACACGGCAACCCTTCCGGTTCAGACCTTTGATAACGGTATTGCAACAGTCAATACGGAAACTGCCGAAAAATTAGGCTATTCCTTAGATAAGATTAAAGAAGCCTTCAAGCCGTTCTGCACTAAGATTGTGGAGATTAAGACGGAAAAAGAATTTAAATCATAGGATACAAGATGAGTGGATTTTTAACAGTAGGAATTATGAAAACAGCTGTGGAACTGGGGCTTATTTATGCCCTGGTTGCCATGGCACTATTTATTTCTTATAGTATTTTAAATATCGCAGACCTTTCTACCGACGGATCTTATACTTTAGGCACGGCAGTGTCTGCAGTTTTTACAATTTCCGGACATCCGATTTTGGGAATTTTTATGGCTATGTTATCCGGTTCTCTTTCCGGCTTTGTCACGGCCTTTTTGCAAACTACTCTGGGGATTGAAAGTATTTTGGCGGGAATCATTGTGAATACAGGACTTTATACCGTGAATTTAGCGGTGATGGGTTTTTCTTCCAACCTGTCCATCTTTGGTACAGACACAATTTTTACGCTCTTTGCAGGGGATAATGCCTTTTTAAATGAGTGGGGAGTGGTGATTCTCCTTAGTATTATTGTTCTTCTTCTTTGCTTTTTCTTAAAATGGTTCTTTAAAACCGGACTGGGTCTATCGATTCGGGCAACGGGAGACAGTCCTGCTATGGTCCGGGCGTCCTCCATTAATCCCACCTTTACCATTACGGTAGGACTTTGTCTGTCCAATGCTTTAACCGGTCTTTCCGGCTCTTTAATCGCCCAGTATAACAAAACGGCTGATATTAATTTGGGTACCGGTATGGTAACGGTGGCATTAGCATCTTTAGTTATCGGGGGAAGCATTTTCGGAAAGAAAAAGCTGATTTTGCGTCTTTTGGGTGTGGTATTCGGTTCTCTGCTTTATAGAAGCATTATTGCACTGGCTTTACGTTTAAAGGTACCCACGGAAGCCTTCAAGCTGGTCAGTGCCTGCATTGTGGCTCTGGCAATTTCTTCCACCAAGGTGAAGGAGCTTTTACAATATAGCAGATTAAGACGAAATGCTATGGAAAGACAGAAGCAGGAAGGGGAGAAGCATGCTTAGTTTATCCCATATTTATAAGACCTTTAATGCGGGAACCATTCATGAAAAAAAAGCCCTGCAGGATTTAAATTTGCATTTGTCTTCCGGAGATTTTGCGACTATAGTAGGAAGTAACGGAGCAGGAAAATCCACCCTCTTTAATGCAATTTCCGGGAGCTTTTTATTGGACAGCGGCTCGGTGGTTTTAGAGGGAGAAGATATTACCTTTTTACAGGAGCATAAGCGGAGTAAATTTATCGGAAGACTTTTTCAGGATCCTCTGATGGGTACCGCGCCTCACATGAGCATTGAGGAAAATCTTTCCGTTTCCTATCTTCGCGCTTCCCACAGCTCTTTATTTTCCAGAGTGAAAAAGAAGGACAGA
>CAUUUY010000265.1:0-2995 GCA_963548305.1 uncultured Oribacterium sp. | reverse complement strand
TTTGAAAACCTTTTAATTCTTCGCAACTCCTTTTGTAGGCAAAGTCAGCGAGAGCGTGCCCCATTTTCAGACCTATATTACACAGAAAACCTTATTGATGATTCTTCACAGCTCCATCATCATACAAATGGCAACAAACCTTATGCCCATTTCCCATATCCTTCTCTTCCGGCACCTTGCTCTTGCAGATTTCCATGCACTGGCTGCAACGGGTATGGAACTTACAGCCCTCGGGAGGGTTGGCGGGGGAAGGAATACTTCCTTCCAGAATAATACGATTCATCTTCGCATCCGGATCCGGAATCGGAATCGCGGAGAACAAAGCCTTGGTATAGGGGTGGAGCGGATTGGAAAAGATATCCTCCGTATTTCCGAACTCCACCAGATTGCCAAGATACATTACGCCAACCGTATCCGCAATATGCTCAACCACGGATAAGTCATGGGAAATAAAGAGGTAGGTCAGCTTATACTTTTCCTGTAAATCCTTCAGAAGGTTGATTATCTGTGCCTGAATGGATACGTCCAAGGCGGATACCGGCTCATCACATACCACAAATTCAGGGTTTAAGGCCAAGGCTCTGGCAATACAGATTCTCTGTCTTTGTCCCCCGGAGAACTCATGGGGATAACGTCCCTTATGGAATGGCTGCAAACCGCAGTTATCCATTATACGGTCAATATAGTCCTCGTACTCCTCCTTGGGAACCAGATGATGCTCCTTTACCGCTTCTCCGATGATTTCTCCTACAGGAAGTCTGGGTGAAAGGGAGGAGAAGGGATCCTGGAAGATAATCTGCATCTTGGTACGCAGTTCGTTTAACTCGGATTTGGGAATATCGTAAACCTCTTTTCCGTTAAACAGCACATCTCCCGCTGTCTTCTCTCCGCTTAAACGTAGGATGGTTCTTCCTGTGGTGGTCTTTCCGCAACCGGACTCTCCCACCAGCCCCATGGTGCTTCCTCTTTTGATGGAAAAGGAAACGCCGTCAATGGCCTTTACCTGTCCCACCACCGTATTAAAGAAGCCTCCTCGAATAGGGAAATATTTCTTCAGGCCGCGAACCTCTAAAATATTGTCTTCATTTTCCCGGACAGTCTTAGCTTCTGTCTCCTTTAAAATGCTATTTTCCATTATTTCCTCGCTTCCTCATCATACAGGTAGCAGCTTACTCTGTGGGTCTCGGACAGGCTGATTTCTCCGGGATAAGCCCCGTCACAGCAGCCCTTCCGCTTGTCACAACGATCTCGGAAGTAGCAATAATTCGGCATGTTAATGGGGTTTGGCACCTTTCCGGGAATGGAATAGAGCTTATCCACATGCTTTCCTACCACAGGCTTGGAAGCCATCAAACCGATGGTGTAGGGGTGGGAAGGATTGGAAAAGATTTCCTTTGCCGTTCCCGCCTCTACCACACGACCGGAATACATAACCACCACATAGTCCGCCATTTCCGCAATTACTCCAAGGTCATGGGTAATCAGCATAATGGAGGAGTTAATCTTGTCCTTTAAGCCTCGTAACAAATCCAGAATCTGTGCCTGAATGGTTACGTCCAGGGCTGTTGTGGGCTCATCCGCAATAATCAGCTTGGGAGAGCAGGCCAGAGCCATGGCGATTACGATACGCTGCCGCATACCGCCGGAAAGCTCGTGGGGATACATATTGTAAACACCCTCACTGTTGGCAATGCCCACCATTTCCAAAAGCTCAATGGTACGCTTCTTCGCCGCCTCTTTCGTTTCATAACCGCTCTTATGGAACAAAAGCACCTCATCCACCTGGTCTCCGATTTTGAAAACCGGATTTAAGGATGTCATAGGCTCCTGGAAAATCATGGACATAAAGTTTCCCCGAAGGTGCTGCATCACTGTCTCAGGGGTTTTGGTAATGTCGTAAACCTTATCTCCCGTATTTAAGCGAATGGCTCCGTCCACAATCTGTCCCTGAGGCCGCTGTAAAAGCTGCATCAGAGAAAGGCTGGTTACGGATTTTCCGCAACCGGACTCTCCCACAACCCCCACGGTTTTTCCCATGGGAACGGAAAAGCTCACGGAATCCACACTCTTTACCGTTCCGGCATCGGTGTAGAAATAGGTCCGAAGATTCTCAAACTCCACCGTATTCTCCGGATTCTTCATTTCCGTCAAATACTCCGACGCCGGAACATTTTTCCGCTTCCGCTTTTTCTCTAAGGCAGCGGTAATTTTTCTATTTTCTTTCGATATCCTCCGGGATTCTTTACCGGAGAGATAACCGTCTTCTCTTGCCATTTTCTATCCTCAACTTATCTTCCTACAGCTTTCCAAGGCAAATGCCGGAAAGCATGATTTTTTACCGAAACCTTTTATCGCTTCATCTTCGGGTCAAAGGCATCTCGCAAGCCGTCTCCCACCAGGTTAAAGGCCAACACGGTAAGCAACAGACATACACCGGCAGGAATCCAAATGAAGAGATAGTTACTTAAGACATAGGTATTGTTGACATCGTTAATGATATTTCCCCAGGAAGCAAAAGGGAACTTTACACCAAGTCCCAGGAAGGACAATACCGCCTCTGTCAAGATTACGCCTCCCAAGCTCATGGTACAGGTAACAATGAGCTGAGGAATAACGTTTGGTAAAAGGTGTCGGAAGATTCGGTTCACGGGCTTAATGCCTGTAGCCTCCGCCGCAGTCATAAATTCCTGCTCTCTTAAAGTAAGAATCTGTCCACGCACCAATCTGGTGATGGAAGGCCAACCGAAAAATCCCAGAATAATCATCAGGTAAAACATACGAATCTGAGGATCCACCCTCATCGCATCCATAGCCGCACCGATAATGATATAAATCGGAATAGTAGGTATACAGTAGAAAATATCCACAATTCGCATAATTAAAGAATCAATCCAGCCTCCGAAATATCCGGAAATACCGCCCAGAAGCATTCCCAAAACGGTTTCAATGATCACAACTACGAAACCAATATAAAGGGAAACCCTTCCGCCGTACA
>CAUUUY010000264.1:0-3027 GCA_963548305.1 uncultured Oribacterium sp. | reverse complement strand
CCGTTGTTTTAGACCTCTCTCCCCTTTCTTCTCTTAGTAACTGTACCGATCTTTCCATTACCGGACCTTATCAAGAGCCTTTGGACAATGTCAGCGTTTTATCCGGTATGCCTCAGCTTGAAAATCTCAAGCTGAAAAACATAACAAGCTTAAAGGATTTAAATTTTGTAAAAAACATGCCCAAGCTAAAGAGCTTGAGTTTAGATACTTTACCTATCCTTTCCTTAGATGGTTTGGCCAATCATCTTTCCTTAAACAGCTTATATCTGGATTGCCATGATGTGGAAAATGTAAATGCTTTGTCTACATTAAGTTCTTTACAAAAGCTATACATTGACTATCATAACTATGATATTCCGGATTTACACGGCTTAACAGCATTGGAAGAAGCGAATCTCTTGGTTTGGGACTTGGATAAAATCGCCCACATGCCCTCTTTAAAGAAGCTGACGATTCGAAACTATATGTCCGATTACAGTGCCGACATTTTGCGGGGAATGAATTCCCTAAGCGACCTCTGCTTTGTAGGCCGCGGAATCACCGGACTGGTAGATACGGACTTGGGAAATGCATTGCGGGAGCTTCCCGCTTTGGAACGTCTTACCATGCTGGGAACCCCTATGGATCGCTATAAGGATTACACGAAAGCCCTTTCCAATATCGGGGTAAGGGAAATGTACTTTTATCCTGAGGATGACAGTAATGTGGCGGATGGTCCGGTTCTCAGTCTTTCCTTAAGTCGAATGGAAGACGACAACAGCACGGAAATACTAGCCCTGGAAAAGGCGGAGATTCACAATGTGGATGATGACAGCAGGAACTTTGACCAAAATGCCAAAGCTTATCTGTCTCATTTTAAGGCAGTAAAAAAACTGATGATTCCCGGAAACAAACTGCAAAGCCTGGATTGTCTGGAAGGACTAAATACCATTGAAGAGCTGGACATCTCCGACAACTACATTTCCGATATCAGTATGCTACGGAATCTTCCTAATTTAAAGAAGGTAAAGCTGTCCGGGAATTCCATTGCCAACATGGAGATTCTGCCGGATACGGTAGATGTGGTGGATAGCTTGGAATGAGATATTGCTTCTAAACTGATACATTTGGATTATAAAGGCATTTGGATTTTAAAGACATCTGGATATGAATAAGTCTATATAAAAAAGGAAAAATATGAACTTTTTGCAATATTTTTTGGAAGGCATGGAATACATAATGCAGGATTCTATCTTGTTTTATTTTCAAGTATTTTTACTATCTAGTGCGATTATATGGCTTGTTCGTCGTCTAACAATTCTACGAACAGGGGGCAGTTTTTCTGCCCCCTATCATATCGTGGGAGATACCCTTTATATCCATGCAGGCTTAATCTGTATTGGAAAGCGAGCCATTCCCTTTTCCGAGATGCGTGCCGTCCATGTGGATCCTATCCATAGCCCTCATGGAGGAAGATTTTATGCTATTCAAATTCTGAGAAAGTCCGGACTGCATAAGTTTTTCACTATTACGAATAACGCACAAGGCAAGGTGTATCTGGAAGAATTGAAGGAAGCTTTACGAAAGCATGGCGTGGGAGTGAGATATCTTTCCAAAGAGTATTGAGGGAAGGACTGTGTTCATCACAAGATTTTACTAAGCTCCTTCTGATACTCCCGCACATACTCCACAAAATACTCCACCCCAAGTTTTAAGACATTCTCATCTACAGAAAAATAGGGGCTGTGCTGGGGATAACGAAGTTCTTCCTCCGGGAAGCCGGCGCCAAGGAAGAGAAGGCATTTCGGTGCCTGAAACTTGGCAAAGTCCTCTCCTCCCATCTGGGGCTCCCAATCCAGCACATTTTCTTCCCCAAAGACCTTCGTCGCCGCTCTTCTTCCCGTATCCACACAGGCTGTATCATTAATCATGGGAGGCGGTCCAAGGTGGTATTCAACGTTTATCTCCGTTCTTGTAGCCTCTGCCACACCCTTAGACACACGATTTAAAATCTCCGGATACTGTTTACGAATCTCCGGATTAAAGGTTCTGGCCGTTCCCTTCAGATGAGCCTCTCCCGGGATAACATTGTAGGCATTACCGGAGCTGAAGGATGTGATGCTTATTACAGCCGGCTCCAGGGGACTGATTTCTCTGGACACGATGCGTTGCAAAGACATCACCAGTTCAGAACCGGCAACAATAGGATCTACAGTCTGATGAGGCAGAGCGCCGTGTCCTCCTTTTCCCTTTACGAAAATGTCAAAGGTATCCGTAGCCGTCATCACCGCACCGTAACGAAGGGAGGCTGTCCCCGAAGGCAGCTTACTCCAAATATGCAAAGCAATCATCCGATCACAGGATAATGCCTCCGGATCCTCCTTCATATAACCGGCTCCGCTATCCTCAATGCACTCCTCCGCCGGCTGGAACAAAAGCTTTACGGTGACCGTGAGCTCCTCTTCCATTTGCTTTAAAAGCTTCGCCGTTCCCAGCAGGATGGTAATGTGAGTGTCGTGACCGCAGGCATGCATCAATCCCTCTGTCTTGGATTTCCACGGGCAGTCCGAAAGCTCCGTCACCGGAAGGGCATCAATATCCGCCCGGATCCCGATGACCTTTCCTGTAGACTTCTTTCCCTGAATGGTGGCAATGACACCGGTTTTACAGGATATTTTATAGGGGATACCCAGCTTATCCAGATATTCCATGATTTTTTCCTGAGTATGATATTCCTGCCAGGAAAGCTCCGGATGCTCGTGAAAATACCGGCGAAGCTTCACCAGCTCTTCTTGAAAATCTTCGGGGATATCTGCTTTAACTTCTTTTTGACTATCTGCTTGAATTTCTGCTTGTCTTTCTACGTGGAAATTTGCTTGGATATCTGCTTCATTATTTACTTTCTTATGATTATCCATTGTTTTTGCCTCCGTCCTTACTCTTAGCTTGAATCCGTTTCCCTACTATTTTTTACTACTTTATCTCCTACCGTTCTCTCCCACTATTCTATCCTACTATTCTTTCTTGCTTTTCTTTCCTACTGACCTT
>CAUUUY010000263.1:0-3051 GCA_963548305.1 uncultured Oribacterium sp. | reverse complement strand
TACATACCAATTCCAAGAAAGCCAGAGATGCCAGAAAGTGTAACGTAGAGCTGATTTTATCTCAGCACAATGTTACCTGCACCACCTGTGTTCGTTCCGGGAACTGTGCGTTACAGCACGTTGCCAATGACTTAAATATTATGGGGGAAAGCTTTCCTAAGGATTAGCCGAAGCAAAAGGGATCCAAAAGCTTCCCCTTGATTCGAGAATATGACAAATGTATTAAGTGTATGCGTTGTATTCAGGTCTGCGATAAGATTCAGGCTACCCATGTTTGGGATGTTATCAACAGTGGCGGAAAGAGTACGGTAGATGTTAGAGATTTCTATCGTTTGGAGGATTCCCCCTGTTCTCTTTGCGGACAGTGTATTACCCATTGTCCTGTAGGTGCTCTTAGAGAAAGAGATGATACGGATAAGGTTTTGGATGCTTTAGATGATCCGGAGACCATTGTACTGGCACAGATCGCCCCATCCATTCGTACGGCATGGGGAGAGGAATTCGGCTTGGATGCGGAAGAAGCCTCTGTGCAGAGACTGGCCAGCTGCTTAAAGGAAATGGGCTTTGACTATGTATTCGATACCGACTTTGCAGCGGATTTAACCATTATGGAGGAAGCTTCCGAGTTCTTACATAAGTTAACCCATCAGGAAGGGGACTTCCCTATGTTTACCAGCTGCTGTCCGGGTTGGGTTAGATTTATTAAGAGTCATTATCCCGAGTATATTCCGCAGGTTTCTACCTCCAAGTCTCCCCAGCAGATGTTCGGTGCTATTGCCAAGAGCTATTATGCGGATATTTTAAAGGTAAGCCCTAAGAAAATCTTCTCTGTCAGCATCATGCCTTGTCTTGCGAAAAAAGCGGAATGCTCCTATCCCAATATGACGGACAGCGAAGGCAATTTTGATGTAGATGTAGCTTTAACCACAAGAGAGGTGAATCGATTGATTCGGGCTATGCATATTTCACCCAAGAAGATGAAGGATGTAGAGCTGGATATGCCTTTAGGACTGGGCTCCGGTGCAGGTAATATTTTCGGTGCAACCGGCGGTGTTATGGAGGCGGCTTTACGTTCCGCATATTATCTGGCAACAGGAGAGAATCCGAATCCGGACGCTTTCAAGGATGTAAGAGGAATGGACGGCTGGAAAGAATCCTCCTTTGATATTGCCGGCAATAAGCTAAAGATTGCCGTAGTTAACGGATTGGCTAATGCAGATCGCCTTTTAACAGCTCTAAAGAAGGGACAGGTGCATTATGACTTTGTAGAAGTCATGGCCTGCCCGGGAGGTTGTGTAGGCGGTGGTGGCCAGCCGATTCATGATCAGAAGGAAATGGCTGCCCATCGTGCACCGGTTCTCTATAAGCAGGATCGGGAAGGAACCCTTCGTTTCTGTCATGAGAATCCTTCTATCAAGCTGGTTTACCAGGATTATCTGGAGAAACCCCTATCTGAAAGAGCGGAAGAGCTTCTGCATACCAGTCAAAAGGGCTGGCTGATGCCGGGAGAAAGTGAATAAGATATTTTTCTACCATAGAGTTTTTTATCCTATACGGAGAAGGGACTGTAAAAATCAAAATAGTTTTCTTGTTTTGATTTTTTACAGTCCCTTCTCTTTTTTTGCTCTAAACCGGATATTGCACACCGGGCGGGTGATACTTGTTAAGCTTATAAATTCATTTTTATTCATTAGTTTGAATAAAAATGATGAGTTTATGCGATATTAAAGACACAAAATAGAGTCTTTATTTGGTTGTGTCTTTTGATAAAATTAAAAAATTTATTGATAAAAAGAAAGATTCCAAGAATTGTCTAAAAAAAATGCAATCTGATGCCCAAAATTCATTTTATTGTGTCTTGAAAGTCCGGGGCATATCGTGTATATTTCTCTGTAAATTCATTAAAGAAGGAGGGCGCTATGCCAAAGTATATTTTAAAAAGGGCGATTATGTCCTTAATTACAGCTTTTTTGGTAGCAACATTAACATTTTTTGTTATGAATATGGTTCCGGGAGGGCCGTTCTTGTCCGAGAAGGCAGTAACGCCTCAGGCCCAGGCTGCTATGGAGGCGAAATATGGTTTGGATAAGCCCTTATTTCAGCAATACACCACCTATATGACCGGCATTTTAAAGGGAGACTTCGGTTTATCCATTAAGAAGAGGGGAAGAACGGTATCCCAGATTATCGGGACAAAGTTTCCTGTTTCCGCAAAGGTGGGAGGACTTGCACTAATCCTTGCAGTTTGCACCGGAATTCCTTTAGGGGCCGTAGCTGCATTTAACAGAGGAAAATTTATTGATAACCTTTTGGTGGTTTTATCCACTGCGGGAATAGCCATTCCTTCCTTTCTGTCCTCTACGATTTTAATTTATATCTTTACCACGAAGTTAAAATGGTTGCCTTCTCTGGGGTTAAAGGATGCTCAAAGCTATATTATGCCGGTGGTGGCCTTGGCTTTATATCCCACCTTCTATATGGCACGATTGATGCGTTCTTCCATGTTGGATGTTATGGGGCAGGATTATATGAGAACAGCAAAGGCCAAGGGAGTTACAACTTTTAAAGCAATTTTCAAGCATGCCTTACGAAATGCAATCTTACCGGTAATTACTTATCTTGGACCATTGCTTGCAGCTTTGATGACCGGTTCCTTCATTATTGAAAAGATTTTCAATATTCCGGGACTTGGTTCGGAGTTCGTAAGTTCTATTACCAGCCGAGATTATCCCATGATTATGGGAACCACCATTTTCCTGGCGGTATTTATTATTATCATGAACCTTTTCGTGGATATTGCTTACGCGATTGTGGATCCGAGAATTAAACTAAAGTAAGGAGAATACAATGGAAGAAATGAAGAATGATCCCTTGAGCCTTCAATGGAGCTTGGAGGATTTTACTCCCGCTTCTGCAACGGATAAAGAGTCTCTGGTCTTTATGAGAGAATCCGTAAGTTTCTGGAAGGATGGCTTACATCGTTTTCGGAAAAATAAAATTGCTATGAGTGCTCTGTTTATTGTTTTTTTGATTACTATTTGTTGCTTTTTC
>CAUUUY010000262.1:0-3089 GCA_963548305.1 uncultured Oribacterium sp. | reverse complement strand
GGAATATTGTGACACCCGCATAGCAGAGTGGGAGGACAAGGCTCTTTTTATTCTGATGGCAAAGGATGGAGAGCAGTATACCGCTACGCCTTACTGTGACGAAGAGGATTTGCCTCAGTATTTTGATTTGATTAAGGATTACTTTAATCAGGTTTTGAAGAAGCCTTTAAAAATCTATCTGGCGGACGAAGAGGCGGTAAAGTACCTGAATTTGGAGGAGGATCCCCGCTTTATCGTACGGGAAGAGGAGGATTACAAGGACTACCTCTATGACGCGGAGGAGCTACGAACTCTGCCGGGAAAGCGTTTTCATAAGAAGAAGAACCTGGTCAACAAGTTCAAGAGAGAATATGAGGGCCGCTGGGAATACAGAAGTATTCGCTGCCTGGAAAAACAGGCGGTATGGGACTTTTTGGATCGTTGGTATACCCACCGAATCAAGGAGGAGGGAAACGGAGAGGAAACTCTGGAATATGAAATCAAGGGAATCCACGAGGTTTTACAAAACTGCTTTACCATCGACCATTATATCGGCGGTATATTCATAGACGGAAAGCTGGAGGCCTTCTCCATCGGCGCTTACAATCCCCGTGAGGAAATGGCCAGCATCTCTATTGAAAAGGGGAATCCCAATGTCCCCGGAATTTATCAGGTGATTAACCAGGAATTTCTGCTTCATGAATTCCCCCAGGCAAAACTGGTAAACCGAGAGGATGATATGGGTCTGCAAGGTCTTCGGAAGGCGAAGGAAAGCTATAATCCTATAGGTTTTGCCAGAAAATACATGGTTTTACAGAAGGACTTTCAGGGCTATGAGAAGTATCTTACGGATAAGTATGAGGAAGAAGTAGAAGACTATGAGTAGACGAATTCTTCTTTTACAAACGGAGGCGGAACAGGAAAGAACGAAGTCTTTGTATCGGGAGATCTTCCCGGAGGATTCGGATGCCTTTGTGGACTACTATTATCAAAAAAGACCGAAGAGAATCCTTGCCATGGAGGATGCGGGAGAGATTGTGGGCATGCTACATATCAACCCTTTCAGTATGTCCTTCTTTAAAAAGGAGCTTACGGCAAGTTACCTCTATGCCATCGGTACCAAGAAAGAAAAGAGAAAACAGGGCATTATGGGAGAATTGCTTCGCCATGCCTTTTCTCTTTTAGAGGAGGAGGAAGAGCTCTTTTGCTTCCTGATTCCCGTTTCGGAAAGCATTTACAGCCCCTACGGATTTCGGACTATAGGAAAGCTTAGCCTGGAAGAAAAGCCTTTGGAAGAAATCGAAAAGTCTGTACTTTATGCCCTTCCCACCAAGGAACTTTTAGACAGAAGGGCGGAGGAAGCGGCCCTTTCCGATGAGGAGGATGAACTGCCGGAGGATCCGGTGGTGATGCTGAAAATATTGAACCCGGAAGCCTTTCGAAAGCTCAGCGGCTATACAGACGATACGGAAGATGCTCTTTTGCAGAGACTGGCAAAGGAGAGGATTTATATTATTGATGTGGACTAATTTTATTATTGCTATGGACTAATTTTAATGCTTGCAATCAGTAGAGAACTTTGCTATCATTGTTAGCTGTATCACTATTCCTTGCTTTTCCAAAAGGAAAGGCCAGAGACCAAAAGGAGGTAAAAGCGAATGAACAAGTATGAGTTATGCGTTGTTCTCAGTGCGAAGCTCGATGATGAGGAGAGAGCAGCAGCCATTGAAAAGATTAAGGGATTTATCACCCGTTACAATGGTACTGTTGTAGAGCCTATCGAAGAGTGGGGTAAGAAGAGACTGGCTTATGAAATTCAGCACATGAAAGAAGCCTACTACTATTTCATCCCGTTCACAGGAGATGCAAACACTCCTAACGAGCTCGAGGACCAGGTTCGTATTATGGAACCGGTAATCCGCTATCTTGTGGTTAAGCCAGAAGAAGAAACAGCTAAGACAAAGAAGCATGAGCCTGCAGCAGAAGCAGTAGCTGAATAAGCAAGCGGAAAGCGAGTAAAACATGAACAGAGTTATCCTGATGGGTAGATTGGTAAGAGATCCGGAAATTCGGTATTCCCAGGGTGAGAACAGCATGGCCATTGCAAGATATACTCTTGCCGTGGACAGAAGAGGCCGCAGAAACCAAAACGATGGACAGCCTACAGCAGATTTTATCCGTTGTGTGTCCTTCGGACAGAGAGCAGAATTTGCAGAGAAGTATATGCATCAAGGTATGCGTATGTTGGTATCCGGCAGTATTCAGACAGGCAGTTATCAGAACAAAGACGGACAAACCGTATATACCACAGACATTATTGTGGATGACCAGGAGTTTGCAGACAGCAAAGGACAGGGAGGCAACACTTCCTATTCCCGTTCTTCCGGCCCCTATGTAGGCGGCGGAGAAGAGGATCTTGGAGAAGGATTTATGAATATACCTGATGGGGTAGAGGACGAGGGACTCCCCTTCACTTAGGTAGGGAAGGTTTCCTCAGGATGAAGAGCAGCTTAGCTGCAATATAGAAGGAGGAAAGCCATGGCATTTCAGAAGTCAGATAAGAGTGGTTCAGCAAGACCAAGAAGAGCCGGCGCAGGCTTCCGCAGCAGAAAGAAAGTTTGTGGATTCTGCGGAGATAAGGTAAAGCCGGTAGATTATAAGGATGTAGGAACATTAAGAAAGTATATCTCTGAGAGAGGAAAGATTCTTCCCAGAAGAATTACAGGTTCTTGTGCATTACATCAGAGAGCAATCACTACCGCTATCAAGCGTGCAAGACACATTGCTTTGTTACCATACCAGGTAGATTAATGAGAACAGCTCCACGAAAGTGGGGCTGTTTTTTGTTTATCCAAATTTAAAAAAATATTTCCAACTGTCCTTTTTTTAGTATGCCCAAGGCTAAATAGTAGAAGAAAAAAATCTGAAGGGCCAAACACTATAGTGCAGAGTTTTTTCTTTGAGAGAATATTATGTTTAGCAAGGAAACTTGCAATCTGATGATTGTGAAAGGAAGGAGCTTACCCATTAGCTAAGAACAATGTTATTTAGTTACTCTTTGTTTGAAGATTATAATTTCAAGCAAAGTCAACGAATCCATAAAGGGTTTG
>CAUUUY010000261.1:0-3101 GCA_963548305.1 uncultured Oribacterium sp. | reverse complement strand
ATAAATCTATGAGAAATCTTATAATTCCCTTACAGTGTGGAATTTTTATCCTTTTATTTCCGCAAAACAAGCACTTGCTTTATTCCTGATCGCTAATCTCAATCGTCATGGAAATTTTGTTTAAATCTTCATCGGAAACGTATTTAGTACTGCGTTCTTCCGTTTCCACCTTCCCCAAAACAAAGTGAAATTCCTTTTGATATTTTGCGGAAATCACCTTTCCGATTTCCAGAAGCTCCATATCCGTAAGCACATTGGAAAGCATTCCCAGACTTGGGGCAATCACCATGGACTTCTTATCCTTTGCCGGATAAACTCTGGATTTCGCCAAGGCTTGTTTCACCGTGGGAGAATCGAAATAGTTTTTGATAATATCCCAGTCCTTCTTTAAAAGCATATAGTCCTCATACTGGGCTTTCGGAAGAACAACTTCCTTTTCCATTGCTTCCGGTACATCTCCATTTTCCTCCTTGGAAAATACTGTCCTTTCTACAGGAAGAAAGCTTCCCTTCTCCATCTTTTCTTCCAGCTCCCGCAATCTTTGTAAAAGAGCATCCGTCTTCCCTTCCATCTCCGGATGAGCCAGCTTAACCAATGTGCTTTCCAGCAGAACACGCTTCTGTCTGGCAAAACGATACTGCTGTAAAAGCTCTGTCAATAAACGAATGCCCCTAAGTATTTCTTCCATGGAAAGGCTTTCCCCGTCGGAAAGAAGCTGTTTTTTATTTTCTGCGGATAAATCCATCAAACCGTCAATCTTCTCTACGGTTTTCGCCAACATGATATTACGATAATAATTCAGTAAATCAGAAGTATATTGGCTAAGCTCCTTTCCCTGCTCCAAAACTTCGGAAACTAAGGTCATGGCTTTTGCTATGTCTTTCTCTCTAAGGGAAGAAATCATTTGGGAAAATGCTGCGGTATCCACCGCTCCCAATATTTTCAAAGTATCTTCATAGCTAATTTCCCGCTGAAAATCATAGCTGGCACACTGGTCCAAAAGGCTCACCGCATCACGCATGGAGCCATCTCCCATCCGGGCAATATAATGAATAGCCTCCTCTTCAATGGCAATATGCTCTTCTTCCACAATGTGTCTCAACCTGTCCGCAATAATATCTGCAGGAATTCTACGAAAATCATAACGCTGACAGCGGGAAAGAATGGTAATGGGTAGGGCGTTTGGCTCCGTAGTAGCCAAGATGAATATGGCGTATTCCGGCGGCTCCTCCAGCGTTTTCAAAAAGGCATTATGGGCCGACTCTGTCAGCATATGCACCTCGTCGATGATATATACCTTATAGCGCATGCCTACAGGTGGATACTCCACCTGTTCCCGAATCAAGCGAATATCATCCACCTTATTGTTACTGGCTGCGTCCATTTCATATACGTTAATACTGGTATTGGACAAAATGGCCTTACAGTTTGCACACTCATTACAGGGATTTCCATCCTTAGGATTTAGGCAGTTCACAGCTCTTGCCAAGATTTTCGCCATGGAGGTTTTACCCGTACCTCTGGTACCACAAAAAAGGTAAGCATGACCAATACGATCATGACTTACCTGATTCTTAAAGGAACGAGTGATGGCATCCTGTCCAACCAAATCATCGAAATCCCGAGATCTCCATTTTCTGTATAAAGCGGTATATGACAATTCTTCTTATCCCTTCTATATCGTTAAAACAGATAAAATTGGCGCCTAAGTTCATCAAGTTCTTTTTAAATAAGCTCTATACAAAACTTTATCTTCGGCTATTCTTCATCTCCAAATGAAATCCCCAGCATCTTTGCTTCTTTCACAATTCCGGAATCCGGATCCACCGTTTTTAATTTACCGGCAATATCTGCCAAGGGAACCGTTGTGATTTCATTATTCTTTAAAGAAAGCATCACACCGTATTTTTCCTTCTTAATCATTCTGGCAGCTTCCGCACCGATTCTTGTGGCAAAAACACGGTCATAGGGAACCGGCTGTCCACCTCTTTGGGTGTGTCCGGGAACGGTTACCCTAACCTCTGCACCGGTTTTTTCTTCTATTTCCTTCGCCAGCTTATAGGCTACGGAAGGATGATTCTTCCTATCCTCCGCCAGCTTCTTCTTTAATTCCTTCTTTGTCAGCTTAGATTCCTCCTTGGAAATAGCTCCCTCTGCTATCGCTACAATAGAGAAACGGGAACCACCGGCATGACGCTCCGCAATCTTTCTACAAACCGCATTGATATCGTAGGGTATCTCCGGAACCAAAATAATATCGGCGCCGCCGGCAAGTCCTGCATAGAGGGTAAGCAGTCCTACCTTATGTCCCATAATCTCTACAATGAATACTCTACCATGGCTGGCAGCCGTAGTATGAATACAGTCAATGGCATTGGTAGCCACTTGAACAGCAGAATAAAAGCCGAAGGTCATATCTGTACCGTACAAATCATTATCAATGGTCTTGGGACAACCGATAACATTCAATCCTTCTTCCGACAAAAGATTAGCTGTTTTTAAAGAACCGTTACCTCCTAAAACCACAAGACAATCCAGGCGAAGCTTTCTATAAGTATGCTTCATCGCCTCAACTTTGTCCAAGCCATTGGCATCCGGTTCCCGAATCTGTTTGAAGGGTGTTCTACTGGTTCCCAGAATGGTTCCGCCTTCCGTTAAAATTCCGGAGAAATCGGAACGCTCCATCTTACGATATTCATCATAAATCAAACCTTTGTAACCATCCAGGAAACCATAGATTTCCACGTCTCCCAATAAGTTATATAGGCTTTTTCCTACACCGCGCATGGTTGCATTTAAAGCCTGACAGTCTCCTCCACTGGTTAATATTCCTACTCTCATCCTTACCCCCCTCTACTTACTATGGCAGTAATCTTGCTTTTCTACAATAGAACAAAGTATACGGAAAAGCAATAAAAAAAAGAGACTTTAAAAGTCTCTTTCGTTGCGGGAGATGGATTTGAACCAACGACCTTCGGGTTATGAGCCCGACGAGCTACCAGACTGCTCCATCCCGCGATAATCAAATGGGGCCTACAGGGCTCGAACCTGTGACCCTCTGCTTGTAAGGCAGATGCTCTCCCAGCTGAGCTAAGACCCCA
>CAUUUY010000260.1:0-3146 GCA_963548305.1 uncultured Oribacterium sp. | reverse complement strand
CATTTACACTACTCTACTTTCTAAACTAAATATACTGTCTTATTATAACGAAGTTGAAATAAAACAGCCAGCCTAGTCCATCCACAATTCTCCCCAACATATCCTCATTTTAATCCCCCCTATAAACTCTCTATTCCTTTTCTCCCGTAAAGCCTTTATACTGAAAACACTTGAACAAATAAGCTTCTATTCCAATTGAAAGTATACAGAAAGTTTGACGGCATCCTATGTACAGCGCTATTGATAATATTCATTTTCATTTTTTATATATTGATCGCTATTCCTTTGGACGGAATTGGATATTTCCGGAAAGCAGCATTCCCTACAATATGCTCCGTTACATTGAATCCGGAACCGCTAGCTTCTTTATAGATTCTCAGGAGTATTCTGTAAAAAAAGACCAAATCATCTATATTCCCAAAGGAAGTCAGCTCTCCTGCTTTGCCACCAGCAGTCATTTTTCCTTCACCAGTATTCGATTTACCAGCTCTGTTTTTTTTGAAGGAGGAGACTTACTGGGGGATTATTATCATTTGCCTAAGATTATGGAGGGTAAGGGAGAGAGCCTTTATTTTGATGAAATGTATCAATGGGTCAAAAAAGACAGTCCCGCTAAGATGTTCTTTGTCAGAGGTTATTTAGAGCTTTTGATTGCCTCTCTCATTGCCAAGGTCAATCCGGAAAAAGATCAAGAAGAGTTTCCTTCTATTTCTTTGAATACTAAAAACGATATAGAAGAACAAGCTAAAAACTCAGCTAATTTATCTTCTCAAAGTCAGCCATCTTCATGTTCAAAAAAGGAAGACACAGAAGAACAGGACTTAGCAAAAATCAGAAATCAAATCAAAAAATCCGGTACCGGAATGGATTCTCGCATCCAAGGAGTAGTGGATTATATTCTCTTGCACCCCAATGAAAAATATTCTCCAAGTCGTTTAGCGGAAATGGCAGAATTAAGCAAGCAAAGATTTACTGCTCTATTCAGCTCCCAGCTGGGAAAGTCTCCTATGGTCTATATCAAAGAGCTGAAGCTTACCACTGCCGCCAGAAAATTACTGATTTCCAATCTTCACATCAACGACATTGCCTATGAACTGGGCTATGAAGATACTAATTACTTTATTCGTGAATTTAAACGAGCATTTGGCTGTACTCCCAAGCAGTATCGTCAGATTGCAAAAGAATAAAAAATATTTCTTATCTAAATATAATTACAAAAGATAAATCTTATTGATATCAAAAACTCTGTTTTCCAAGCGTAAAATGCTATTATTAAGTCTATTTTCTATGGAATCGTCTAATTTTTTCCTATATCATACAAATTAATCAGTTATTATACACAAAGAAATATTGCAATTCCCAAAAGGAACTTGCAAACAAGATGCCCTAGGATTCCCCTATAGCACTTGCAAACTAATAAGGAGGACGATTTATGAGAAAAAAGATTTTAAGCGCTATGCTGAGTCTGACAATGCTTTGCACCGCTCTGAGCGGATGCGGTAGCACTGCCGCAAAGGAAGATAATAAAGCTCCGGAGCAAAACAGTAGTGAAGCAAAGGGCAGTGAGGAAAAGGCGGAAGCAGCTGAACTGGAAGGAGATATCACTTTCTGGCATTCCTTTACCCAGGGGCCAAGATTGGAAACCATTCAGGAGGCTGCAGATAAGTTCATGGAGGAACATCCAAAGGTTACTATCAAAATTGAAACCTTTTCCTGGAATGACTTTTACACCAAGTGGACCACAGGACTTGCTTCCGGAAATGTGCCGGATATGAGTACCGCTCTGGTAGGGCAGGTTTCCGAAATGATTAATTCCGACGCTATCATTCCGCTAAATGGATTAATTGATGATATCGGACGGGACAAGTTCTATGAAAACGCATTAAATGAGCTTTCCGTAGACGGTAACAATTATGCTGTTCCTCTCTATTCTCACGCCATGGTGATGTGGGTTCGCAAGGATTTACTGGAAAAAAACAACTTTGAGGTGCCAAAGACATGGGATGAGCTTTATGAAGAAGCCAAAGCGCTAACCAAAGACGGTGTTTACGGTCTGTCCTTCCCCTGTGGTTCCACAGATTTCCAGGCCACCAATTTCCTGAACTTCTATGTTAAGGGTGCCGGAGGAAGCTTGCTGACTGATGATTTAAAGGCTAACCTTACCAGTGATTTGGCTATAGAAGGAATCAACTATTGGCTGAAAGTCTATAAGGATTGCTCTCCAAAGGATTCTATCAACTACAATGTATTGGATCAGGCCACCCTCTACTATCAGGGAAAAACAGCCTTTGACTTTAACTCCGGATTCCAAATCTCCGGTGTGGCAGCGAACTCTCCTGATTTACTGGATTATGTAGATTGCTATCCTATTCCTACCATTAAGGGAACAGAGCAAAAGGGTATTACCACATCTAACCAGCCTTTGGTTATTTGGAAGAATTCTAAGCATCCTGAAATTTGTGAAGCCTTTATCAAGACCTTATATGAAGAAGATACCTATGTGAAATTCCTTCATTCCGTTCCTGTCGGAATGCTTCCGGCAATTAAGGGCATCGAGGATTCCGAAGCGTATAAAGATGACCCCACTATTCAGAAATTTGCTCATGCGGAAGAAGTGATTTCTTCTCAGATTCCCGGCGGAACTGCTATCGGATTTGAACATGGCCCAAGCGTACAGGCAGGAATCCTTACCAACCAGCACGTAATTGAAGAAATGTTCCAAGATATTATTACCAACGGAACAGATGTAAAGACAGCCGCTAAAGCAGCTGAAGATAAGTTAAACAGCTTAATGGAAGCTGCTACACAATAATCTTTTTCTTCTCGGAAGAGGCTGCAAGAAGATTTCTTCTTGCAGCCTCTCCAAACTAGAAAGGTAGGTCAGAAAATGAAGACAAGATCTTATACGAAATGGTTGTTTGTACTTCCTGCCGTCATTGTCGTAGCCGCCCTTTTTATCTATCCCATTTTTTCCAGTCTCTTTTTCAGTATGACCAGTAAGAATCTTATTCGACCAAGATACAGTTTTCTGGGACTGAAAAACTATAAAGATATTCTAAGTGATCCCAAGTTTTGGGCAGCCTTTTTGAACTCTTTAAAATGGACTGTATTTTCCTTGTTGGGACAGATATTGGTGGGCTTCACTG
>CAUUUY010000259.1:0-3150 GCA_963548305.1 uncultured Oribacterium sp. | reverse complement strand
TCCAGAACATCCACCACAAGATCAATAGACTGGTACATATCTTCGGTAGCTTCCTCTGCACGGATAACGCTTCCCTTTACGGGGATGGTTACCTCGATCTTTTGCATATCCTTTTGGGTAGAAAGTGTTACGTTACAGGGGGTTTCCGCCTGGAAAAACTTATCCAGCTTCCCTAACTTCTTCTCCACGCCATTTTTTAGTCCATCGGTTAGACTAAGGTTTCTTCCGGTAATGGTAATTTTCATAAAAAATTCCTTCCTTTCTATGTAGTCCAAAAGAATTTCTTCTTTTCTTGAGTATAGCATTTTTTTTCATCTAAGGATATGAAAATCTTGTGAATAATCAACAAATCTGTGTGGCTGAAACACCTTGAATAAGCTTGGAACTAATGGTAGAATCTATGAGTTATAGATTTATACGGAACCATACAGAGATTGTATGGAGAAGGAGTATAGGATAATGAATCTTTTCGAGAAAATATTTGGTACCCACTCACAGAGAGAATTAAAGCTGATTCAACCTAAGCTGGATAAAATCCTTTCTTTACAAAGCACTATGGCAGCTATGTCGGAGGAAGAGCTTAAGGGGCAGACAGAGAAATTTAAAAACCGCTTGGCACAGGGAGAAACCCTGGATGACTTATTGCCCGAAGCCTTTGCTACCGTTAGAGAAGCGGCTAAGAGAGAGCTGGGTATGGAACATTTCCCCGTACAGCTGATAGGTGGAATCGTTCTTCATCAGGGACGTATTGCGGAGATGAGAACGGGAGAAGGAAAGACCCTGGTGTCTACCTGCCCCGCTTATTTGAATGCGCTTGCCGGCAATGGCGTTCATGTCGTTACCGTAAACGATTACCTGGCAAAGCGTGACTCCGAGTGGATGGGAAGAGTGCATCGTTACCTTGGTTTAACCGTCGGTACGGTTTTGAATGAGATGTCCACAGAGGAAAGACAGGCAGCCTATGCTTGTGATATTACCTATGTGACCAACAATGAATTGGGCTTTGATTACCTGAGAGACAATATGGCAATTTACAAGAGTCAGCAGGTGCTTCGAGGCTTGAATTATTGTATCATCGATGAGGTGGACTCTGTTTTAATCGACGAGGCAAGAACACCTTTGATTATTTCCGGACAGTCCGGAAAGTCTACCAAGCTCTATGAGCTTTGTGACATTTTGGCACAACAGCTGGAAAGAGGAGAAGAGTCTGCGGAATTTTCCAAAATTAATGCAATTTTGGGAGAGGAAATTGAAGAAACCGGAGATTTTATCGTTAATGAGAAGGAAAAGACCGTAAACCTTACCCAGCAGGGTGTGGAGAAGGTGGAGAAGTACTTCCATATTAATAACTTGGCGGATGCGGAGAATCTGGAAATCCAGCACAACATTATCCTGGCTTTAAGAGCGCATAATCTGATGTTTAGAGATAAGGACTATGTAGTAAAGGATGACGAGGTTTTAATCGTTGATGAATTTACCGGCCGTATCATGAACGGTCGTCGTTATTCCGACGGCTTACATCAGGCAATCGAGGCGAAGGAGCATGTACAGGTAAAGAGAGAGTCCAGAACCTTGGCTACCATTACCTTCCAGAACTTCTTCAACAAGTTCAAGAAGAAGGCCGGAATGACCGGTACTGCACAGACCGAGGAAAAGGAGTTTCGAAACATTTACTCCATGGACGTTATCCAGATTCCTACCAACAGACCGGTACAGAGAAACGATTTGGATGATGCGGTATATAAGTCTAAGAAGGAGAAGTTCCAGGCGGTAGTGGATGAGATTCAGGCTATCCACGAGACCGGAGCCCCGGTACTGGTGGGTACCATTGCCATCGAAACATCCGAGCTTTTATCCTCCATGCTTCGGAAGAGAGGCATTAAGCACAATGTCTTAAACGCCAAGTTCCATGAGCAGGAGGCGGCTATCGTAGCAGAGGCCGGTGTACACGGTGCGGTAACCATTGCCACCAACATGGCGGGCCGTGGTACCGATATTAAACTGGATGATGAGGCAAAGGCTGCCGGCGGTCTTCATATTGTGGGTACGGAGCGTCACGAGTCTCGAAGAATCGACAATCAGTTAAGAGGTCGTGCCGGAAGACAGGGAGACCCGGGACAGTCCCAGTTCTTTATTTCCCTGGAAGATGATTTGATGCGTCTCTTCGGTTCCGAAAGATTGATGGGCATGTTTGAGGCTCTGGGTGTACCGGATGGAGAACAGATTCACCATAAGATGCTTTCCAATGCCATTGCCAAGGCTCAGGAAAAGATTGAGTTAAATAACTACGGCATCCGTGAAAACCTCTTAAAGTATGATGAGGTCAACAACGATCAAAGAGATGTTATCTATACCGAGAGAGAAAAGGTATTGGAAGGGGACAATATGCGTCCTCTCATCGTACGCTTTATCACGGATACAGTGGATAATTATGTTGCCGAGTGTATCGGAGAGGGACAGACCCCCAAGGAATGGGATTTGTCCGGCTTAAATGACACCCTGATGAGCATTATTCCTTTAAAGAAGTTAAGACTTACGGAAGAGGAATATGAGAACATGACCGGAGATGAGCTGAGCCAGAGACTGAAGGAAGAAGCCATTCGCCTTTATGAGCAGAAAGAGGCGGAGTTCCCGAATCCGGAGCAGATGCGTGAGGCTGAGCGAGTAATTCTTCTGAAGGTTATGGATCAGAAGTGGATGAGCCATATTGATGACATGGATATCCTAAGAGACGGTATCGGTTTGCAGGCTTACGGACAGAAGGATCCCTTGGTAGAGTACAAGATTGCCGGCTATGAGATGTTCCAGAATATGATGAGAAGTATTCAGGAAGAAACCATCAGAGTGCTGTACCAGATTAAGCTGGAGCAGAAGGTGGAAAGAGAGCAGGTGGCAAAGCCTCTGGCTACCAACAGAGATGAGTCTGCGGTGAGAAGTCCGAAGCAAAGAGAAGGAAGAAAGATTTACCCCAACGACCCATGTCCCTGCGGTTCCGGAAAGAAGTATAAGCAGTGTCACGGCGCCAACCTCTATCAGAAGGACTAATTCCCGGAAAGAAGAGTTACTGCAGTAAAAAATAAGGATTAAATAGCAAGAAGAAATAGAGAAAGTATAGTAAGAAGAGCATGAGAAAGGAGCCTCTGTGATTGA
>CAUUUY010000258.1:0-3158 GCA_963548305.1 uncultured Oribacterium sp. | reverse complement strand
GAGAAATGGAAGAGCTTAAGGAGGGGATTGAGAAGGGAAAGGAAGCCTGCAACACTATTAGGAAGTCTGTAGAGGAGAAGGTAAAGGCTTGCAATAGGCTGGAACAGGAGCTCTCCACTAAAGAAGAAGAAAGACATCAACAGGAGAAGGGGATTTCTGAGCTGGAGCTTATGTTACAGGCGAAGATGCAGTTAGAGTATCAAACCCTGTCCACCAAAACGGATTTTCTGACGGAGCAGATGCATGGCTACAGCGATGCTTTGGAAAAGCTTTTTGCGGAGCAATTTGATTTGGAAGAGGCTAAGAAGCAGTCCAAGGAATCCGTATTGCATCAGGAAGAGGAAATTCTAAAGCTGCAGGAAAAGCTTTCCGATGGAGAAAAAGCATTTTCCGATAGAAAGGAAAGTCTGCAAAGTATTCAGGAGCAGAAGCAAAAGATTGCCGAAAAACAAAAGGCATACTTTGCGGAAAAGGAGAAGTTTGCAGAGGCTCAGTTAAATCAGGAAAAGGAAGCTCTTCGTCTGGAAAATCAAAAGGAAAAATTAGAGGAGCAAAGCGCTAAGTCCGCTCAGTATATTTTGGAAGAGTATGGTCTGCAATTCTCCGAGGTGAAGCAGTATTACCGGGAGGAGCTTTGCGAAGATCCTGCACTTTCCAAGGAAATTCAGGAAATGAAGGGGAATATTCGGAGTCTGGGACCTATCAATCTGGACAGCATTCAGCAATTTGAAGAAGTTTCGGAGCGTTACAGCTTCCTGCATCAACAGGTGGAGGATCTTCTTACTTCCGAAAAATCTTTACAGGAGATTATCGCCGACCTGGATCGGGGGATGCGAAAGCAGTTCCATGAAAATTTCTCCAAGATTCAAGTGGAGTTTAACAAGGTTTTCCGGGTTCTCTTTGGTGGAGGACAGGGAAGACTGGAAATGGAAGAGGGAGAGGATGTGCTGGAAAGCGGCATTCGTATCGTGGCAGAGCCTCCCGGAAAGAAATTACAAAATATGATGCAGCTCTCCGGAGGAGAAAAGGCGCTTACCGCGATTTCCCTGCTTTTTGCTTTGCAAAGTCTAAAGCCTTCTCCCTTCTGTTTATTGGATGAGATTGAGGCGGCACTGGATGATTCCAACGTGGTACGCTTTGCGGAGTATTTGCATCATTTGATTAAGAACACCCAGTTTATTGTCATTACCCATAGAAGAGGAACTATGGAAAGGGCAGATAGACTTTTCGGTGTTACCATGCAGGAAAAGGGGATTTCCACCCTGGTATCTGTTGATCTGGTAGAAGACCAGCTGCAATAAGGAGGAATCATGGCAAATTTTTTTACCAAAATACTGAATAACATTTTTCAATCCAATGAGGTGGCAGACGAGGCCTTTTACGAAGAGCTGGAAGAGGCCATGATTCTCAGTGATGTTTCTTATAGTAGCTGTATGCGCATTATAGATGCGGTAAAGCACGAAGCCAATCAGCGGGGAGTAAATCTGACTCGGGATGTGCAAAAGATTCTGAAGGACTATATCCTGGATCTGATGATGGTGGAGGAAGGCTATTATGCCTTTGAACAGGAGAAAAGCATTATCTCCGTAATCGGCGTAAATGGCGTAGGAAAAACCACATCTATCGGAAAGCTGGCCTATCATTTAAAGAAAAAAGGAAAGAAGGTTATCCTTGCGGCAGCGGATACCTTTCGTGCCGGTGCCATTGAGCAGCTGGTGGAATGGGGAAACCGTGTAGGGGTGGATGTGATTCACCAAAAGGAAGGCTCCGACCCTGCGGCGGTAGTTTTTGATGCTCTTCAGTCCTTTAAGGCAAAAAATGCGGATGTTTTGATTATTGATACCGCAGGAAGACTGCACAATAAGAAAAACCTGATGCAGGAGCTTGGAAAAATTAATAGAATTATTGACCGGGAGTTTGCGGAAGGCTACAGAGAAACCCTGGTGGTTTTGGATGCCACCACAGGACAGAATGCCATGAGCCAGGCAAAGCTCTTTAAAGAGTGCAGCCAGGTAACCGGCGTCATCTTAAGTAAGATGGACTCCACCGCGAAAGGCGGCATGGCTCTCTCCATACAGGCAGAACTGGGCCTTCCGGTAAAATACATGGGTACCGGGGAAAAAGTGGAGAACCTCCAGCGCTTCGATGCCAAGCGATATGTAGAAGATATTTTTGACCTGCATTAAGGCAAAGGGGCTGTAATTCTTCGATAGTGGTTTTATGCAGTATTGGTCTGAAATGGGTCACGTTTCCGCTAACATTCCTCTAAATTGAAGGACTGTATAATTTAAAATTTGCTTTTATGCAACATCGGTCTAAAAGTGGGGCACGCTCTCGCTAACCTCGCCACGCAGCGGTACTAACTTCAAGCTTCGCTTTCAGTAAGTACCGGCGGGTTCAGATTACCCCCTTTTCAGACCGATGTTGCATCTAAAGCAATCCATAGATTAAGTTTTACAGTTCTTCAATTTTATTGTTAATGAACCGTCAACACTTGATTAACCCTTTTCAGACCTATACTGCATATATACTATTACAAAGGATTACAGCCCCTTTTTCTTTATGCTGTCAACGAAATCTTTTTCTTTATGCTGTCAATGAAAACGCTTGACAGTAGGAAGCTTTTTTGTTATTTTACTATATCGTGAGGTGAAGTATGGAAGCATTTGTGGAAAAGGGAAACCTGTTTTTGCTGTATTCCGGCCTGTTAAAGGAGAAGCAAAGACAGATTTATGAATACCATATTTTGGAAGACATGAGCTTTACGGAGATTGGCTTGGAAATGGGTATCACCAGGCAGGCAGCCCAGGCGGTATTTCGAAAGGCGGACGAAAAGTTAAAGTTCATTGAAGAGAATCTTCACCTGGCAGAAAAGTGGCTCAGTATACGGCGTTGTGCGGAAGAAATTCAGAGCAAAGCTCGGGATGCGGAAATCAAAGCATTAGCAGGAGAAATCATTCATGGCATTTGAAAGTTTATCCGATCGTTTAAGTGATATATTTCAAAATTTATCCGGAAAGGGAAAGCTTTCCGAGGAGGATGTAAACCTTGCCTTAAAAGAAGTTCGAATGGCTTTGTTGGAAGCAGACGTGAACTTCAAGCTGGTAAAGGATTTTATTGCCAAGGTCAAGGAATCCGCCATCGGAGAAGAGGTATTT
>CAUUUY010000257.1:0-3171 GCA_963548305.1 uncultured Oribacterium sp. | reverse complement strand
TACTGATTTTCCGTCTGCAGAATTGGAAAAAGGATCTCCGGATATTTCTCCTGATAAGAACGGATAATCTCCTGACTTCCATCTGTGGAGGCATCATCATGGAGAAGGATTTCCAAAGAAAAATCCCCCTTCTGGGAAAGAATACTGTCTAAACACTTTCCGATATAATCCTTATGCCGGTAGGTCACAATACATACGGAAATTAATGGTTTTTCTTCCATTACGCCTCCTTTCTAAGCTCTTAGCTGTCCAAAAACAACATTGCCCCGATTCCCCGATACAGAGGATAGGGATAAATGCCGAAGAGAGCCATGGTGGTGATTTTCCCCAGTCGACTTTTCCCCTCTAAGGATAAGAACGCCTCTAAAACCTTCCTTTTGATTTCCGGAAGCTCATCTCCAAATAAGCGCTTCAATTCTCTCCCCTGGGCAAACAATGCCCGGTAAGAAGTATGAATAATCTCTTCCTTATCCTTTTCTCCGGAAGCCGCCAGCCTGTCTCCACATTCCTGCAATATACTGGCTTTTTTTGCCCCTAAGACATTTTCTCCATGCTGCCGGTAAGCATAAGTGGCATAGGGCAAATATTGAATTTCCCCAAAGCAGTTTGCCAGCAAAGCCAGCCAATGGTCATGCATCTTCACCTGCTCAGGAATTTCCTTGCAATATTGCAGCAAAGCCTTGTTAATTCCCACAGAGGCTCCTGTCACATGGTTTTGCAAAAGCAGGCGAGAAAAACGGTAGGATGCTCCCGGTAATTTCTGATATCTTCTATAGGATTTGGCCAGGAGCTTTCCCTCCATATTCACCAAGGAACAATCGGTATGGCAGAGAATCGGAAGGCTTTCCCCAAACTTTCTTTCTTCCTCTCCTATGACGGAAATCGTTTTGGAAAGCTTGTCCGGAAACCAGTCATCATCTTGATCTGCAAGGAAAATATACTCTAAGTTGTCGATCTCCACTTCTCCCTTGGCCAAGGCGGAAAGGATAGAGAGAAAATGCTTTGCCGGACTTCCGGTTTTCATAGGTCTTGGGAAAGCCATCATTCTCTTTCCATACTTTTCCTGCATGCTTTGAAGGATTGCTTTTGTACTGTCGGTGGAACCGTCATCAGAATAAAGGAGGCAAAAATCCTCCCTATCCTGCTCCATAATGGATCTAATCTGCTTTTCCAGATATTTCTCCCCATTATAAGTACATAAAATCACACAATGCATTTCAGCAATTCCTCTCTTTTAGTCTTCTATTACTTTGTTGCTGCCATAAAATTATGCCTCTTCTATTACTTTGTTGCTACCATAAAATCATCTGTCTTCTATTACTTTTTTGCTACCATGAAATTAAGCCTCTACCATTCTTGATTCCGACTTATTTCGATAAGAAAAGAGAATACAATAAGGTTTCTCCCAAAATAACGGTCTGCACAGCTTTCAAGAAAAACATTTGGAAAAAATTGGCATGAAGGTATTTTCGGGCATACAGTGCCTCGGACTGCTGCCGAAGCTTTTGTCTTTGCACCAAAGACTTCAAGGATTTCTTGGTGCTTCCGCTATCCTCGTGAAGGTAAGAACAAATCGTACAAAGATAGGATTTGTAGCCTGCCCTTCTCAGCTTTTGTCCAAGTACCTTTTCCTCCTCGTAAAGAAAAAATTCTTCGTCATAGCCCCCGGTCTTAAGAAATGCCTCTTTGGAAATGCAGAGAGAGGAGCCATGAAGCACATCCACCTCCACATAGGGCTTTTGCGCCAAATAAGCCTTAGGATAAAAGAGCAGGGAGGAAAAGACTCTCTTGCTCAGGGGTCCCATACTCAGAAGGTTTTTCAAAAAGTTTAGTAAGGGCCAAGCGGTAGCCTGCTTTCCGTAAGGATCTTTCATCCTGCCGGAGACCACTCCTGCCTGTTTCTCCTTTGTAAAAACAGACAAAACATTTTCAAAGTAAGCTTCCTGAAAACGGGTGTCCGGATTTGCCAAAAAGCAATAGTCCATCCCTTCCGAAAAGGCGACCCGAAAGCCCAGATTGTTTCCTGCCCCATAGCCCTTATTTTCCTTGGCAAAAATCAGTTTACACTTATGGTCTTGCAGCTTCTCTAAAGTCTGCCTGCTGCTATCCGTGGAGGCATTATCCACGATATAAATTCTCGTTAACACGGAAAAATCCTTCAGCTCTTTATATAGCCGAAGGGTATTTTCCAAATCATTATAATTTAAAATCACTATAGCACAGGACATTAGTTTTCCTTCCCCATAGAACGATAATAAAGCTCTCCCACCTTCTCCCGAAGCTTAGGGAATACAAAAGTCAGGAGATTTAGGACATGGTAGCAAAATAAATAGCCCTGCTTTCCCTTTTCTTTTTCTAATGGAAGGGGACTTTCTTCCGCATAATAGTCAAAGGCTCTGCGATAATAATTGTGATTACCTTCTCTCCAAGGTCTTTCGTCTCCGGCAAAATGGACAATCACTGGATGGGCCTTTGCCTGAGAATAGCTCTTTTTGCTTTCCAGCCCCTGATACCAGGGAGAAAAACGACACAAGGCACCATACCTTGCATAAGCATAGTTGGAAAAGAAGTTAAAACGCTGGGGCAGGGAGCGAATTCTTCCCCTACATACCATATTTAAAATGTCCTGGTCATTAAAAGGAAGTCGCCCTTCCTTCATTTGATAATACCGAAGACATTTTTCTTCCATCCCTTCCTCCCGAAGCAAAGAAAGATTCATAAGAATCACTCCCGCATTATAATAGGGGCTTTCTTCCGCTAAGGATAAAAATTCCTTATGCTTTTTATAAATACTGGGCTCCGGAGCCATTCCCAAAAGCTTATCTCCAAGCTTTAGATGATAAAGGGGTAAAATGGATTGGAGCACCACCGTGTCCGCATCCAAATATAAAGCTTTGGTAATCGTTTCCGGAAGCGTAGAAGGGATAAAGAGCCGAAGCAGAGTAGCTTTGGAAAATTTTCCGGTAAAAAGGGCGGGAAGCTTTTCCTTCCATTCGGAAAATTTCTCCTCCAAATCATAAAAGCTGATTTTCTGCCCCTCAGTTTCCACATATTGCCGAAGCTTTTCCCTGCTTTCCTCTTCTATCCCCAGGGATAAGATATGAAAATGAAGAGCTTCTCCCTCTGCATGCAAAAGAAGAGAGGAAAGTGACACCGCAAGAATCGGCATAA
>CAUUUY010000256.1:0-3177 GCA_963548305.1 uncultured Oribacterium sp. | reverse complement strand
GGTCAAAAGGTGATACAGGGTGGCCCCAAGACCGTAGATGTCGGTTCTTTCATCGGTTTGCCCAAGACCTCCAAACTGCTCCGGAGCCGCGTATCCCACAGTTCCCAGACAAGCGGTATCCTCGGTTTTGTCCACCTTAAATTCTCTGGCTGTTCCGAAGTCAATCAGAGAGAGGTTTCCATCAGGCTTTAAAATAATGTTGGCAGGCTTCATATCACGGTAAATTATGGGAGGAGTCTGGGCATGCAAATAAGACAAAACATCCAAAAGCTGTTTTGCCCATTCAATCACATAGTTCTCCGGAAGACTTCCCTGCTCCTCCAAAAGCACTCTAAGGGAGTTTCCCTCCACATAGTCCATCACAATAAGGAAAACATCCTCTTCCTCAATCACATCTACAATGGTGGGTAAGTTCGGGTGGCGAAGGCGTTTCAGAAGGTCTGTTTCCACAATCAGGCTTTGCTTCACCGCTTCAAAGTCCATTACACCGGACTTTCGCACCTCCTTAACTGCCCAGGTTTTATTGGCCTTCTCGTTGATGGCCATATAAACCGTACTCATTCCGCCATGACCGATTTCACTTAGTATTTTATATTTTCCGTCTAAAATAGAACCGATTTCCAACATACTTCAACAACTCTTTCAATAGTTTAGATGGTACTAATGGCTATGGCCGTAAGATTGTCTCGCTCCTGCCGCTCCAAGTTCCAGCGTAGCAGGATTTTCAACGCCCCCTGCAAGTCCTCCTTGCTTTCTCTCCTTCTCCCTTGAAGAACCTGATAAAGTTCTTCTCCGGAGACCTCGTGACGAAAACCGTCAGAACATAAAAGGTAGGTTGCCCCTCTCTCCGGTATTCCGAAGAAAAAGTCCGGATAAATCTGATCGGAGGCTCCGATACATTGGAGCAGGATATTCCGTCGAGAATCCTTTTCCGCTTCATAAGCGGATAGCTTACCTAAATCTACCTCCCTTTGCACTACGGTATGGTCCTTGGTAATCTGGCGGAGTTCCTTCTCCAGGGCATAGACCCTGGAGTCTCCGATATTTAAGATGTAATAACGTTCTTCCGTCATTAACATGACGGTAAGGGTGGTTCCAAGAGCAATGCCCTGACTTTGGCCATAGGCATGAAGGTATTGATTGCAACGGTTTACCAATTCTGTCCAGTCCCTCCGGATGATGGCATCCGGAAATTCTCCCAAGGCGTAGTCCTGTAAATGTTCTTTTCCCCAGGCTTTAAAAGCCTCTACTACAGTCTTACTGGCAAATTCCCCCTGTTCCAAGCCGCCCATGCCATCGCAAAGCACTGCAAAGACCAGGCTGCCCCGGGCTGTTTTGCCCTGTTCAAAAAAATAATAATCCTGATTTACTTCCTTGACATTTCCCACAGAGGAAACCGCCATGGTAATAAAATCCATCTTAGCTCCCTTCTCTTATCTTCTCTTTGCTCTCAGTAATCTTCGCTTTAACTCCTCCAAGAGACCGGGGCCGTTTACGATACAGGACAGTCCCATTAAGCCTGCCACAGTAGCGATGGCGGCATTTCTGGCAAAGTTTTTCTGAGAAATAAGACGAAGCAAAGGATTGTTGGTAATCACGAAGTCGGAAACTTCCTTTCGGCTTTCATTTCCCGCAGCATCTCGTGCCACGATCAAAAGCTTGTGGCGCTTTCCTTCCTCTCCGGAAATCTGTAAGGGGAAGCTATCCTTCGCCACAGCCTCCTGCAGGCTCTTATCCGTCCAGCTGATTTCATGCTCTCCATCCACGGTAGCATTTACCTGTTCCAGCCAGAAGTTATCCTGTACGGATAAATCCAAATCTAAGATATCTCCACGATATACCCCCTGATCATCCACATTGGAAAGTAGAATTCTAGGTGCTGTTCTGTCGATACCGAATCGAAGCTCTGCCCCTCTTTCAATCTGTTCCGTACTGGCAAGGTTTCCTGCCTTATCCTGAGAAGAAATCTGCAAATGATACAGACCTTCCTTGTCGAAGTTATCCTTCTTAATCAGATAATCTCCCCGATACCATTTTCCGTTTCCGCCGGAGCGCGTAGTCTGATACTCCGCCCCCTCGGAAAGGGCACGCTTCTCCTCATTTCTGTATAAGGTCAATGCAGAAGACAAAACCTCATCCGCGTTGATTTCCGAAATCAGAATCTCTTCGCCCTCTTTCTGATAGGTACCCTGCAGTGCCTTCGCCCTGTCGGATAGAAGGTAGGTGGAACCGAAACGATTGACAGAGAACCAAAGTTCTTCCGTAGTTTCATTTCCCGCCATGTCCACAATCTTTGCAAAAAGTCGGTACACATCGTCCGTATCCGGCTCCTCCGGGAAGTTTTGGAAGGAAAGATTTCCCTCTTCTCCCCCTGCAGAGCTTTGGTAAACAATGCCCTCTTTCTCCTCTTCCTTCTGCTTAGGAGACTCGGTTTCCTCCATAGACTTCTGCATAGGAAGATTTAAGGCATCCGTTCTGGCTATGGAAATGCTGCCGCCCTGCTGATGGGACAGCTCATGCTCTCCATGTACCTCTCCTATCAGCTTTAAGGACAGGGCATCCTGATCCAGATAACGATCCCCGTAAGAAATCTTAGGACTGACCTCTCCCTTATTGGCAGACTCGTTCAAAATATCACTAATCGTCAGACTTGGAGCCGTTCTGTCAATGACAAAATGATCTTCGGGATAAGCCTGCGCCTCATTTCCCGCCAAATCCTTCAGGCGGATATTGAATTGGTAATCTCCATCCTCTTCATAAGATATGCTTGCTTTATGAATAAGCTCTGCATTTCCTCTTCCTTCTCCACCGCTAAAAGAAGACAGGGCACTGCCATGTCCCTCTCTACCGCCATCCTTCAACACGGAATAGTCCACCAGATCCGAACGGAAATTTTTCTCTTCTACAGAAATCTCCGCCCTTCTTCCTTCCTTATAGTAAAACTCATGGTTTGCGGTATTGTTGTCATAGCTTACGCTAAGAACAGGGGCGGTTTTATCTACGGTGAAATCCAAAGCTGCCTGAGTTCCCTCTGCATAGACTAGCTCTTCCATGGCATTTCCGGCCAAGTCCTCTCCGGTGATGGAAAGCTGATAATCTCCGTCCTTATTGAAGTAAATACGACTTTCCCATCTGGTGCTGTCTCCGCTTCCGGAAACCTTTTGGAAGGAATCCCTT
>CAUUUY010000255.1:0-3192 GCA_963548305.1 uncultured Oribacterium sp. | reverse complement strand
AACGGTCAGCCTGTGTATCATGAAATCTGTGGTGCTACAATTGCCTATTTTAAAAAAGAGATTCTAAATATTATGGAGATTTGTAAAAGTGCCGGAATGGCATAAGTAGAGGAGAATATGAAAAATGTATTAATTTTAGGGGGACCGGGGAATATCTCCGAATCTACCATTCGTTATTTTTTAGAAAAAAAAGTACCTGTGGGTGTATTGACCCATGCTACCACCGACCTTTTAGGGTTGGATGGAAAGATTTCCGTTTTTAGGGGAGACCGAAATGATATAGAGGATTTGATGAGGGTATACAGGGAATTTGATACTGAGGTTATCATTGATTTTTGTTGCTTTGAGCCATTTCAAGCTAAAGTGGCTGTGGAGGCGGTGAAGCAGATGCACTGTGCCAGATATATCTTTGTGAGTACGGTGGATGTGTACGGATATCCTCTAAATCGTCTTCCGATGCGAGAATCGGATCCTTGGGGAGAACCGAACTGTCTGTATGCAAAGAACAAAAAAGAATGTGAACAGATTTTTAAGGAGGGATTTGCCGATACATCCACCTCCTTAACAATTGCCAGACCTGCCTATTCAATGGGAAAAACCTTTGCACTGTCTGCTTTTGAGAGAAACAGGGGTAAACATATTGTGGCAAGAATCCGAGAGGGTAAGCCGGTGTATGTTCCGGGAGACGGAAATGCTCTTTTACAAACCGGATCAGCCTATAATACAGGGCTTATGATTGCCCGTATTGCAGAAAATGATAATTGTAAAGATCAGGATTATACATGCGGACATGATCGTTTTAATACTCAAGATGAATATATTAAGGCCTTTGCAAATGTTTTGGGAATGCCTGTAAAAATCGTGCATATTCCAACGGATTTTATGTACAGTCTGGAAAGAAAAGAGGTGGAGGACAGTATTTTAAAGGATTTGTCCATCCATAATATTTACTTCTCTGTGGACAAGTTCAAGCAGGAATTTCCGGATTTTGTATGGGAGTATTCCATGGAGGATGCTGCAAGAGCTTTTATTGAACATCAGGATAAAATCGGTACCTTTGATAAGCCGCTTGAGGAGCAGTTTGAGGATAAAGTATTAGAAAAATGGGAAAAGGCCATGGAGGCTTTGAGGCAGGAAATTGACTTTTAGAAAAATACGACGCAGTTCGTAATGTTTTTTATAGAAAATTAATACTAACAGGAGGATGTATGGATAAAACTTTAGAAAGAGCATGGAATTTGACGCCCGCACAAAGGGAAGAATATGCTAAGTATTTGATGCCGGCTTACCGTAAGCAAGGGGGATTTCCTTTAAAGGGAGCTAAGGGGATTTATCTGGAAGATCAGGATGGCAGAAAGTACATGGATTTCACCTCGGAAATGTTTGCCTGTATTTTGGGATTTGGAAATGAGGAAATAGCCGAGGTGATTTATGAGCAGGCAAAGGGGCTTACCATTGTAGCTCCTTTACATCAAACAGATCTTCGTTACAGTCTGTGTCATAAAATTGCTCAGATTGCGCCTGAGAATCTGGATCGCATGTCATTTACCGTAGGTGGGGGTCCTGCCATTGAATCTGCTATGAAGATCGCTTTAAAAAATGTGCCGGGTTCCAGAAATTTTGTCAGTCTTCAGGGAGGATATCATGGTACCACTTTTGGTGCTGCAAATGCTACATTCCTAACAAGCAGGTTGCATGAGTGTGGGGAAGCCAATCCGGAATTGTTTCATTTTGCAGGTGTACTTTCCAATAATTGCATTCGTGCACCTCGTCCCTACCCATATCGCTCTCCATTTTCAGGTAGTGAAGAAGAAATGGCAGAATACTATGCAAACATGGTAAGAGACACTATTCTCAATGGAGTGCCGGGACCAACCGCAGGAGTGATTGTGGAGCCGGTACAGTCTGCAGGAGGACAGATTGAATTTTCTAAATTATATCTGCAAAAGCTGCGTAAGATCTGTGACGAGATGGGAACATTACTGATTTTTGATGAATTTCAAACATATTGTCGCACAAATCGTTTCTTTGCGGCTCAGTACTATGATGTGGAGCCGGATATTATCACCTTTGCCAAGGGACTTGGTGGAGGCATACCTGCAGCCGGTATTTTGATCCACAAAAGACTTCGAGGATTTGAAAACCTTATGGAGGATATGCAGACTTTCCAAAACAACCACATTGCCTATGCGGCTGCCTTAAAAACCATTGAGATAATTGAGCGTGATCATCTTTTAGAAAATGTGGAGACGGTGGGTGCTGCTATTAAAAACAGGCTGAAAATTATGCAGGAAAGGTACCCGGAAATTGGAGATATTCGTGGTCCGGGACTGGCTATCGGTGTGGAGATGGTAAAGAACCCTGAGAGTAAGGAGCCTCTTTCCAATGAAACTATGCAAGAACTTTTTCAGGCAGCCATTAAGCAGGGACTGTTTTATCAGTTGGCTGAAAATGTAATTAAATTAAAGCCGCCTATTGTGATTACCTTAGAGGAAGCAAATACTGCCATGGATATGCTTGAGGCTTCATTTGAGGCTGTGCTGCGCAAGTAAAAGGAGGAGTATGAAGGCGATTGTAAAATACGGACAGGCAGCCGGAGAGGTGGCACTTAGGGAAATCCCTGAGCCTGTTTGTGGAAAAAAAGAGGTAAAGATTGAGGTTAAAGCCTGTGCCATTTGTGCTACAGATTTGCACATTCTGGAGGGAAGCTATCCCTGGGATGTGGGAAAAGTTTTAGGGCATGAATTTTCCGGGATAATCAGCGAGGTAGGAGCAGAGGTAACGGGCTTTAAGCCGGGTGACAGGGTGGCATACTGTATGGAAGGGGGATTCGGAAAATATTGCGTAAAAGCTTTTGATGACTGGATATTTCCAATTCCTGATTCCATTTCCTTTGAGGAGGCGGCTCTTTTGGAGCCACTATGTTCTGGAGCCAACAGCGTTGTAAATAAATCCAAAATTTTGCCCGGAGATGTAGTTTTAATCGAAGGCCCGGGAGCTATAGGACTGTTTGCAATGCAGATAGCAAAGCTTTCCGGAGCTATAACGATTCTGACAGGAATTACAAAGGATGGAGGCAGGATGCAACTCGCAAAGGAGTTGGGCTGTGACTATACTTTGGATGTACAAAGAGAAAATCTTCAGGAACTTGTTATGAATTTGACGCAGGGACGTGGGGTAGATACTGTGATT
>CAUUUY010000254.1:0-3201 GCA_963548305.1 uncultured Oribacterium sp. | reverse complement strand
TATATAGAAAATTTCAAAATGTTTTTTTTGGGAAAAGAAATCAATAAACCGTACTTTCATTTCTTTGCTAAATTGTGAACCCTTTAATTCATTAAATTTTTTCTCCTCTGAAAACATTTTATTGTTTGTATCTAAAGTTTGTAAATCATTAAAATTCTTTTTAATGAATCGTTTATATACACGAGAAAGCTTTTTCTGGTCTGTTGGAACAATTAAAGCTATTATAAAGTCTTCATTTTTTGGTAAGCGATTGTTTATTGAGCCAGACTCGTCAATATATATATTCATATATTCCTCCCATAATGTATGTTTACTGATTATAATATTTTGTGAAGAGAGATATAATTAATGCGATGTAGCTGAGAGAAGATAAAACTATTATATATAAATAAAAAACTTTAATTCCTGCATCCGCTCTCTCCTGACAAGTGAAATTTCTTAATTATTATTCTCCTGTCTCGTATTCGCAACACTGTTCTCCTTTGCCTATATCTGTAAAGTCTTAAATGACTGCGTTGTATTTTCCTAGTAATCAAGTTTATATTTTAGAGAATGTTAAAGGGGGGTATCATTGGCATAGACCTTCTTTTGATGTGCTATAGTCAAGTATAGATGAAGTAAAAGGAAAATGCAAAATAAAGAACCCAAATTGAAATTTGAGTTCTTTGCGTACACAAAAGTGAGAGGAAATGACGACATAGCAAAAAGATAAATTGGGAAATTGAATTGTGGAAAGACTCTGATATAGGACAAATAGTTGCATATTTTATTTAATAAAAATAAAGACTATTAAAATCAAGATAATCTACGTGGCTTTTGGCAAAATAGATATAAAATCAGGTAATCTGAGGATATCAGTATATGAGAATAATAATGACCTTATTATTTTGTGTTTAGTAATCGAAGGGACAAACTTCCAACAAAATTGCTTTGCAAAGCAAAGTGAGCAGCGGATTACCAATCCACTGCTCAGTCTGGACAAAGTTAGCGGGAATATCCCCTAGCATCAGATTTATATTGCATCATAACTTTCTGTTTTTTACGTCCTCTTGTTTTTCTCTCATTATATGGCCTATACAGATGGCTGATACTTCTTCTCCAGCTTCTCCAAAATATCCAAGTAATGCTTCTGCACACCCTTGGCGGTTTGCTCATCCTCAAAGGCCTGGCTCTTCTCGTTGATGTCCTTGAAGTCTTCTTCGCTTAAGCCTCTTTCGGCAAAGGGGTATACTACGCTGTTTTCCTTCTCGATATGAAGCTGTAACAGGTGGGCGTAAGCCATAGCGTAGGATAGGATATCCAGCTTTAACTCCAAACGGGGATTTTTCTTATATTCATTTAATGCGGTTTCTAAAGATAAAACGTCCGCTCTGCCCAGGTCGTGCTCCACCAACATTCCGTTGGTTACCAGCTTCTCTCCTACAGGTCCCAACTTCTTGACCATCACAGGGAAAAGGAATTTCTCTTCCTTACCGTGGTGATGCTTATCCGCATATTCCCGAACAAACTCGATGATTTCCCGGAAATCTTCATCCGGAACTTCCCCTCCCTGCATCAGCTGCAGGCAAATGTTACGGATAACCCCTAGAGCTCTATTGATGTTGGCATGGTCTTCTTCCATGAGAATTACACTTTGATTCATAAACTTCCTCTTTTCGTATTTTTTGAATTTTTGCAATAATAATAGGAGAAGGGTTTCTTCAAAGTGCTGACCCCTCATAAAAGTTCCTTTAGAAGATGGGGTATTGCACTATCTCCTAAAGAATACAGGACATTGTGCTATCCCTCAAAGCCGTTAAGCCGACTCCGTTACTTTTCTCTTCTTATCTATAAATGCTGTAATGGTTCTCATCAGGAGAATCCAAATGGAGCTTAGTATCCTTTAACATACCCTCCATAATCTTTCTTCTCAACTGATAGTAAACCTTAGGATCTCCGGAAACGGCCTCCCAGAAGGGGGCATGAATATCCTCTTCCTGCTGCCAGGAGGTTCTATCCACATCCTGCTCTGTTAAGACATTAACTCTGTCACAGGGCATACCGTTTAAAAGAGAATCGTCAATCTTTCTGTAAGCGTCGCTGGCATCGGAGTCAGCCTCCAAAGCGTGCTTCTGTCCAAACTGAAAGGCGATATCCTCTAAGGAAGAAAGACGGGAACTGTCCTCTGCCAGAACAGTTGTAACCAAAAGAGCATAGCGAGCTTCCGCATCCTGCACTCTTTCCTGCAACCATCCGTGAATATTCATCACGTCAATCAATTCATTTAAAGGACGTAACTCTTTATTTACCGTTTTCTCAGCCAAGCTTCCATCAGCAAAAGCCTTCCATTGCTCTTTTTCGCCGTAAGCTACAATATCCTTAATCAGCTCTTCCTGTAGCTGAATCTTATTATATAACCAATAATGAATCGGCCCTAAAAATGCACTCATTACGCCTCTACCTCTCCTAACTTACTGTTCAATGCCAAAACAAGAGCATCCGGGTTTAATCCGTGAACCATGCAAGCATCCTCCAAGGACTCCATCTGGGAGCTGGGGCAACCAAGACAATGCATTCCTGCCTCCAGTAAAGTATCAATTAACATAGGATACTCATTTACAATCTGTCCTACCAACATATCACTAGTAATCTGTGCCATTATTTTATCCTCCTGTAAACTCTGACTTATAAATTCTGAATCTGAGCAAAGTATAGCAAAGAGAAAAAATAAAGTTTGTTGCGATTGCAACATTTGGAGAAAAAGTATAGGCATAGAGGATTTTTAGACTTTCTTGAATTTTTAGATTCTTTTCCTTGACAGGAAAGTTTGCCCTCACTACAATAAAGATTGTAAAAAATTGAATTGCCAAAAATCTTTCAAAAAGCCAAAGACGGAAGGGAATTCAAATAGAACGTTAGTATAGTATAGGAAGGAGTTTTTTATGGGATTTTATGATTACAAGGTAGCGGACACCAAGGGCGGAGAGAAGGACTTAAAGGATTTCGAAGGAAAGGTAGTATTGGTAGTAAACACAGCAACAGGCTGCGGTTTTACACCCCAATACAAGGAGCTGGAGGAGATGTACGAGGCATTCCATGACAAGGGACTGGAGATTCTGGATATCCCTTGCAACCAGTTTGCCGGACAGACTCCCGGAACCGATGAGGAAATTCATGAATTCTGTACTTTAAACTACAATACTCAGTTCCCTCAGATGAAGA
>CAUUUY010000253.1:0-3219 GCA_963548305.1 uncultured Oribacterium sp. | reverse complement strand
GTTTCCTGTTCTACGCCTTGTTCAGCAGCTTGTCCGGCTCCCTGTGTAGCCCCTTCATTTTCTCCAAAGGAAATATCCTTGGTGCCGTATTCCACCCCTGCCAAAAGTAATCTGTCGTTTAAACGGTATTTCTTCCCTTTATCCGAAAAGAGAAAGAGATTCTTCGGCAGTTTTTCCTGATAACGGAAGGTATTTTCCGTATCATGGTTTCCTCTTAAATAGAAGAAGGAAATCTCCGGGTGCTCCGCAATAGTGGATAGGAAAAAGTCCATTGTTCCATGAGAAACCACCGGACTGTCAAAAAGGTCACCGGCAATCAAGATTCCCTGTACCTTTTTCTCCACAGCAAAGGACAGCAGCTCCTTCCAAGCCATGAGCTGCTTTTGTCTCCTATTTTCCGCCTCTTCCTTGGTAAAGCGGGAGCGAAATGCACTGTCCAAATGCAAATCTGCGGTATGAATGAGTTTAACCATAGGGGAATTCCTTCTTTCTTAAGTACTGCAATGCATCGATTACCGGTACGAAGCTTATCATTTATTTCTCTATTGACTTCTTTAGTAACTTCTTTAGTAATTTCTTTATTGATTTCTTTATTGATTTCTTTATTAATCTACTCGTTATGCATTCTATTATAGCATCTCAATGGAGCGTTCCAAAATACCCGTCATCTTTGCCATAGCCAGTCCGTAATTACAAATGGGAATCTTCTTTCGAAGAAAGTCCTGATAACGACTCTCCACTTCTTTTTCACTAAGCATGCAGGCGCCGCAGTGAATCATTATCTTCACCCGCTTCTGTTCCTCCTCCGGCAAAAATCCCTTTCCCTCCGAGTACATAAACTGAAGCTTCTTTCCGGTATATTTTTCCAGCATCCGTGGAAGCTTTACCGTACCGATGTCTCCGCACTGCCGATGATGGCTACAGCCCTCTGCAATATAAACCCTGTCTCCATCCTCCAAGGTGGAAAGCACGGCACAGCCCTCCAGGGCATAGCTTAGAAATCCCTTGTATCTTGCCATCAGAATGGAAAAGGAGGTCAATGGCATGGTCTTAGGAAGAATTTGATTCACCTTGGAAAATGCCTGAGAATCCGTAACTACCAGCTTGATTTTATCTCCCAAATTTTCCAGAGTCTTCGGAAGCTCCTCCACCTGGCAGACCAGAGGGATTCCATTATAATCTAAAATGTCTCGAATCGCCATTTGTTGCGGTAAAATCAGTCTTCCTTTCGGAGCGGATTCATCAATAGGGGTCACCAGTACCACAAAATCTCCCGGCTCCACCAGACCGTGGAAGAGTCGTTTTTTCTCTTCCTGTAGACTTGCTAAGGGCGCAAAGGCATTCTTTACTGCTTCTACTCCCTCCTTGGTTTCGGAAGATACTAAAAATATCCCCTGAAAAGGCAGATCCTTTTTCCGGGAAATCCGGTCCTCTATCCACTCCTCTATCCGCCCTCTTTCTTCGGAAGAAAGTTTATCCGCCTGGCTTAATAAGAGGAATGCAGGAATTTTATTTTCCTGAAAAAGTCTAAGGTAGGAGGCCTCTTTCTCCGGCAAGAAAAGGCCTTCACCCTGCTCCTCTTTCCTTGCAGACAAAAAGTCCTTGGCAGGAAGAAATAAAAGGGCAATATCCGTTTCCCGAAGCACCTCTTTGGTTCTTTCCACCCTCATGCTTCCCAGCTCCCCTTCATCATCAAAGCCCGGGGTGTCAATCAAAAGTACCGGTCCCAAGGGCAAAATCTCCATGGATTTCCGCACCGGATCTGTCGTGGTTCCTAAGATTTCCGAAGTAAGGGACAGCTTCTGTCCGGCAATGGCATTAAAAAAACTGGATTTTCCCGCATTTCTCCTCCCGAAAAATGCGATGTGGATCCGCTCCCCCTGAGGGGTGTCCTGTAGACTCATCTTTTTCTCCTGTTATAAAAAGTCTTGGCTATAGCCCTACGCGCTGAAGGAACTTCCTCTACGTACAGACTGTAAAAAATCAAAAAAATTTTCTAATCAATAAAGGTCTGAAGTTGGGGCACGTTCAGACTTCCCTGCATTCAGACCTTTATTGCCGAAGCTACTCCTAAATTATCTATAGCCTGTAATTTCTTTAGAAATAAAAATCCCTCTTATTGGACTCGTAAATATTACTGATGTGATCCTTGGCAATGTCCCGTCGTTTTTCATTGGGGATGGTAAGGAGCTCTTTCTCGATTAAGTCTTCTCCGCACTTCTTGGTACCCTCACTGGCATAGTCGGTGAGGAACTCCGCCAAGGTCATTAAGGCATTGGGATGACAACAGTTTTGAATCTGTCCGGATTTACACAGCGCCATAAAGCGATCTCCGGTTCTTCCCTCCCGATAACAAGCAGTACAGAAGGAAGGCAGATAACCAAGATCCATCAGCCATTTTACCACCTCATCCAGGCTTCTCTGGTCGGAAACATCGAACTGCTCCGTATCATGGGGACGCTCCTCTTCGGAATAACCGCCTACAGAGGTTCTGGATGCTCCGGAAATCTGAGAAATACCGATGGATAAAGCCCTTCCTCTAACCGCTTCGGACTCTCTGGTAGAAATAATCATACCGGTATAGGGCACGGCAATCCGAATGCAGGCAATAATTTTTTCAAAAATCTCATCATCAATACCATTGTCAAACTGGCTGGGATCAATATCGGAGGCCCTTTTCAATCTGGGCACGGAAATGGTATGAGGCCCAACACCATGAACTGCCTCCAAATGCTCTGCATGCATCAGAAGCCCTGCAAACTCATAGCGGTACTTGTCCAAACCGAAGAGTACGCCAATACCTACGTCATCAATACCGCCCTCCATGGCTCTGTCCATAGCTTCCGTATGATAACGATAATCATGCTTCGGTCCGGTAGGGTGAAGCTGTTCATAGCTTTCCTTATGGTAGGTTTCCTGGAACAAGATATAGGTACCGATACCGGCTTCTTTAAGCTTTCGATAATTTTCCACGGTGGTTGCCGCAATGTTCACATTGACACGGCGAATGTCTCCATTTTTATGATGGATACTGTAAATGGTTTTAATACTCTCCAAAATATACTCAATGGGGTTATGAACAGGATCCTCTCCCGCCTCTAAAGCCAGACGCTTGTGTCCCATATCCTGAAGGGCAATGACCTCTTTACGAATCTCCTCCTGGCTTAGTTTTCTTCTGGCAATGTCCTTGTTCTTCGCATGATAAGGACAGTAAACACA
>CAUUUY010000252.1:0-3224 GCA_963548305.1 uncultured Oribacterium sp. | reverse complement strand
TAGTTCAGCATTTTGGGAGGCGCTGTTCTCCTTATTTTCACTAGACTTTTCCGTCTGCTCTGTCAGGGATTTGGATTCGGAGCTGCTCTCTCCCCCTTCTCCGGCAGAGCTCTTTTGGCTGTTCTCCTGATTTGCTTTTGTTTCCTGTGTTTGCTTGCTTTCCTGTACTTGTTTACTCTCCTGTGTAGCTTTTGTGTCCTGATTTGCTTTGTTATCCGCCGTTGTTTCGGAGGACTTTTCGGAAGCACTTTCCGCCTTGCTTTCTTCGCTTGCTTTTGTTTCCATGCCTACTGGAGCGGCGGTATTGGCTGCCTCTTCCGCCAGCATTTCCTCTTTAGCATCCTTATGAATACAGCCCTGGTCATAATAGACCGGACCGATACTTAAGCTATAGGAATGAGACTTTGTATACAGCTCGTTAACAATGGCACGAAAACGCTCTTCATCCAGATAATTATGTTGATAGGTATACACACTGGCCATAGCCAAAATATCCTTTACATTACTGGAATCCTGAATTTCCTTTCCATCTCCGTTATAGTATCGATAATGGATGTTCTTAAAATAAGGGATGGCCCAGCTGTTTTTTTGATCCGGTGATTGGCCGGATGCCTGGGGATTGTACCTTCCCAGAATAGCGGAACGCTTCAGGCCTAAAAGCTTTGCGGTATGCTCCGGGGTGTCTCCGGTACTATCATAGATCTTGGCCAGATCCGCACTTTCCCTTTCCATCAGTTCCTGATAGATTCTTCCCCCAACAGAGTCCAGGGGATTTCCGTCCTGATGGATATCCACAAGATTGTACCGGTCAATAAAGGGGCGAGGATTTATGAATTCGTCTTCCTTACGATTCGTATGGAGGGTATTGGTCCATTTCCCCTTTTCCGTCACACTACCGCTGGTTTTTAGAAGGCTGTCACTACTCTTCTTTAAAGCATTTTGTCTGTCATGCAGCTTTTGGGCATATACGATGGATAGGCATAAAATCATAAACAAAGAAAGAAAGAAGAGCAAAAAACTTTCCTTCTTCTTGCTCTTCAAAAACACCTTGGCTTTTTCTATAGCCGGTTTCCATTTTCCTTTTTTCTTTCTACTCTTTGACAAGTGTTTTTCCCCTACTCTTTTTATTAAAATGAAGTTTTTACATTACTTGTAATGATGCCTATAAAGATACCTTATAAAAATACCTTATAAAGATATTTATCCCTTACTACTTTTCGCGGCTGTTTTAAAGTATCAAAAACTTTGCAAATCCTTCTATCTTTTTTCGAAATACTCTTTTAACATTTTCTCACTATCCTTTTTTTCTAAGCTTTTCCAATAAGGCTTGAAAATCCGCAGGATAAGGAGCGGAAAATTCCATATACTCCCCGGTTCTGGGATGCCGGAACCCCAGTATCATGGCATGTAAGGCCTGTCCGGAAATCCCATCCTTCCTGTTTTTCAGTCCGTAAACCGGATCTCCCAAAAGGGGATGGCCTATGCTCTTCATATGCACACGGATCTGATGGGTACGACCGGTTTCCAAACGGCACTCTACCAGAGTAGAGTCGGAAAAACGTTCCAAAACCTTATAATGGGTTACCGCCTCCTTACCGTGCTTATAGGATATAGCCTGTTTTTTTCTATCTTTTTCATCCCGGCCTATAGGCGCTGAAATGGTACCTTCTTCCTCTTTGATTTTCCCAAAAACCAAGGCATGATAGCGTCTGGTGATACTATGCTCCTCCAATTGCTTTGCCAAACTTTGATGGCTTAAGTCATTTTTACAGATTAAAAGAAGACCTGTGGTGTCCTTATCAATGCGATGGACGATTCCGGGACGATTCACTCCGTTAATGGAGGAAAGAGAAGCTCCTGCATGGGCTAGGACAGCATTTACCAATGTACCGCTGTAATGTCCCGCTGCAGGATGGACCACCATTCCTCTTTCTTTATTGACCACCAAAAGATCATCGTCTTCGTAAACGATATCCAAAGGAATGGATTCCGGAAGGACCTCCGGATCCTTTTGTTCAGGAATAGCAAAGTCTATACGGTCTCCCGCCTTCACCTTTAGGGAAGCCTTGGCTTTTTCTCCGTTGACAGAAACACAGCCCTCCTGAATACATTTTCCCAGATAGGAACGACTGAAATCATGATCTTTCTGTTCAGACAAATATTTATCCAGACGTTGTCCTTCTTCTTCCTTTGCTACTTCCCAAATCATTTCTTCTCCTTTAAGAAGGAAAACTCCTCTTCTTTATAGTAAAAGAAGAATAAAAACAGAAGGAAAAAGCAAGCCCCGGTTACATAGATGTCTGCAAGATTGAAAACGGGAAAATCAATGGGACGAAAATAAATAAAATCCACCACGTAGGCTTGTCTTTGCCGATCGATACAATTTCCGATAGCTCCGGAAAAAACCAAGAGAAGGGAAAAAAGAAAAGGCAGATACCTTTTCTTTATCGGCGTTTTGTGAAAAATTATCAGGACTCCCGCCAGCACGAAGATTGTAATGAGCAGGAAAATGATTTGTTGTCCATGTAGGATACCGAAGGCTGCTCCCGCATTTTCCACATAGAGTAAGGAGAGAATGTTGGGAATCAAATGTATTTCTTTTCCGCTTTTTAAATATTCCACTGCCAATGCCTTGGTCCACTGGTCCAGAAAAATCAACAAGGCACCGCACAGGAAGAAAACGATCCATGATGTTCCTTTTTTACTCATACTTCCTCACTTCTCATAAACTGCTTCAATACCTCTTCAATGCGTTCTTTGCTGATGTCCTCTTCAATATAGGGACTGCAAAGCTGATGGAGCAAAACAAATTGGAGATGCTGATTTTTTTGTTTTTTATCCTTGGATAAGGCTTCAAAAATATCTTCATGCTTTAAAGCCTTGCAACGGGTCTCCAATCCCATATCTTCCATCAGCTCCTGTACCTTTAAAATATCTTCTTTAGCAATATTTTTGCATAGGGATAATGCCATAAGGCTTCCGAAGGCCACACATTGCCCATGGCTATAAGAAAAATCCGCAACCTTTTCAATGGCATGTCCTAAGCTGTGACCGAAGTTTAAAAACTTTCTGTCCCCATGCTCATAGGGATCTTTTTCTACAAAATATTTCTTGATACGATTACTTTGATAAATCGTCTCCAAGAGAATTTCAGGATTCCTATCCTGCAAAGCTTCTTTATGCTCCAGGAGGTAAGGCAGATATTTTTCGTTATGAATTAAAGC
>CAUUUY010000251.1:0-3229 GCA_963548305.1 uncultured Oribacterium sp. | reverse complement strand
ATCTCCTTTTCCTTTATAGCCGAAGCTGCAATCCGTCCCCACCACAAGGTGCTTAAGCTTTAAGGCTTTTACCAGAATTTCCTCCAGGAATTTCTCCGGAGGCATCTTGGCGGTTTCCAAGGTTAAAGGAAAGAGAAAAATCTGGGAAAATCCCGCATTTTGCAGACGGGTATAATGTTCATCCTCCGTGCAGAGAAGGTCTTGCCTTTCTCCGGAAAATAAAGCCGATGGATGCATGGTAAAGGACAAAACGGAGGGTACCAGATTCTCCAACCTTCCCTCTCGAAATACATCCTCGAAAATCTTTTGATGCCCAAGATGAAGGCCGTCAAACTTCCCGAAGGTTAAAATGCTGTCCTTTTGACTATATAGCGGAGGCAGTAAGTAAGTATCTCTTTTTCCCTCTCCTTCCAGCTTTTCAATGTCCGAAAGTCTGAAGCTATCCTGCAAAGAAAACTCTCCCACTTTCTCTCGTAAAAGTGCAGACATACAAGCCTTGGTTCCTAAGGCTTCTCCGATATCCTTACAAAGGGTGCGAATATAGGTTCCCTTGGAGCAATGAATCCGAAAACGGAGCCTGGGGCAGTCATAGGAAAGAATTTCCAGCCCAAAAATCTCAATTTGGCTTGGCTTTCTTTCTACCGTTTTCCCTTCTCTTGCCAGCTCATAAAGCTTTTTTCCTTCCAGCTTCTTGGCACTGTACATAGGAGGAATCTGCTCCTGCTTCCCCAGAAAACGAGGAAGAACCCTTTCAATCTCCTCCCTCGAGATGGAAACCTCTTCCTCAGAAAGTATCTTTCCGGTACTGTCCTCCGTATCCGTTTCGATTCCTAAGGTCAATTCTGCCTGATAGACCTTTTCCTTCGCCATCAAAGCATCTACATATTTGGTAGCCTTGCCCACACAGACCAAAAGCACACCTTCCGCCATCGGGTCCAGGGTGCCGGTATGTCCCATCTTTTTCTCCCTTAGAATCCTTCGAAGAGCCCGAAGAACATCAAAGCTGGTCATCCCCTTTTCTTTATTTACATTAATAATTCCATCCATGCTTACTCTCTACATCTTTTATTGCTTTGGAAATCCTCTGCATCCAGCTGCTTTCTCATTTCCCCGAAAAGCTTCTCCAAAATCTGCTCCGGACTGCCCTTCAGGCTACAGCCTGCTGCCATCTTATGTCCACCGCCCGAAAAAAAGGCGGCAACTTGGGACACATCAAAGGCATTGTTGTTGGAACGAAGACTGGCCTTGTACACCTGATTTCCCACCTCGTAGAGGAAAATCACCCCATCCACATCTCTGGTTTCCCGAAGCACGCTGACCACCATATCCAGGTCTTTTTGCTCCAGATTAAAGGAACGCATATCCTTTAGACTTAGGGACGAAGCCAGGATTCTGTCCTCACAGTAAAGCCTGGCATCCTGCAAGACCTTCCCCGTCATTTTCTGCTGATCCACAGACTTCATATAGAAGCTGTCATCAATGATATAGGAAAAAGGAATTCCCTTTGCCATACATTTTCCTGCAATCTCCATGGTATGCTGAGAAGTACAGTTATACTTAAAAACCCCGGTGTCATGAATCAAGCCAGTATAAATGCAGGTCGCAACAGCCTCATCGAAAAACGTTTCATCCATCAGGTCAAAGCTCACCTCACAGGTGCTGGAGGCATCGGGAAGAATGGTATGAAAAGGAAAATCCTCCCCATTGCTGGTTACATGATGATCCACCACATAACAATTCTTTGCAGACTTTGCCAAGGAGCCGAACTCTCCCAATCTTTCATAGGCTCCGCAATCACAAATCAGAGCCAGGTCATAGCTTTCCTTCGGTACATCATGGCGAATGGTGGAAAAGCCGGGAAGATAAGAAAATTTCTCATGGGCCTCCATCAAATATACCTGCACTTCTTTTTCCGGATAGCGATTGTTCAAGTAATTTTTCCATCCCAAAGTAGAACCCAGACAGTCCCCATCAGGTCTGGTATGTCCCAAAAGGCAAATCCGTTGGGAAGAAGCTAATAATTCCTCCAGCTTGTCTCTCATTCTTCCTCCTCTTTATAAACATTATCCTGATTTACCACTTCCCCCACTGCTCTTTCCCTGTCTTCCTTGCTAACCTGATTAATTAAAGCATCCATTCTGGAGCCATATTCCACGGAATGATCCGCGATAAATTGCAGCTCCGGGGTATGTCTAAGGTTTAAGCTTCTTGCCAGCTCTCTTCGTAAAAATCCCCCGGCAGCCTTTAAGCCCTCAATAGTTTTCCCCAACTCCTCTTCACTGCCAAGGCAGGAAACAAAGACCTTACAATACTGTAAATCCGGGGTGAGATCCACACCGGTAACGTCACAGAAGGGCGAAACCCTGCTGTCCTTCACCTCTTCCCGAATCAAAAGAGAAAGGCATCTTCTCACATCTTCATTTCTTCTTTGGTTCTTAAAGCTCAGTTTTTTCACCTTTTACCTCTTTATACTTTCCTAAAAAAGTAGGAACAGGGGAGCCTTCGGCTCCCCTCCCTCTTATCTCTGTTTTACTTCTTCCATAACGTAAACTTCCAGCTGATCCAATTCCTGAATATCGGTAAAGTCTTCTAAAACAATACCGCATTCCTGCTTGGTTCCCACTTCCTTTACGTCATCCTTAAAATGTCTTACGGAAGCAATGGTTCCGTCATATAACTGCTCTCCGCCTCTGGTCAGACGAACCTTGGCACCTCTTTGTACCTTTCCGTCCAGAACGAAGGAACCGGCAATCACACCAACACCGGAGGACTTGAAGATCATACGAACCTCCGCATGACCGATGACCTTCTCCTCATAAACAGGAGCCAGCATTCCCTTCATGGCAAGCTCAATATCTTCGATAGCCTTATAGATGACATTGTATAGTCTTACGTCTACATTTTCCCGCTCGGCAATATCTCTTGCGGTTGGATCCGGCTTAACGTCAAATCCGATGACAATCGCATTGGAAGCAATGGCCAAATTGATATCGGACTCATTGATGGCACCAACGCCGGCATGAATCACCTTCACCTGAACTTCCGCATTTTCAATCTTCTGCAAGGAATCACGAACCGCTTCCACAGATCCCTGTACATCCGCCTTGATGACAATCGGAAGATCCTTTAGCTCTCCTGCCTTAATCTGGTCAAAGAGGGCATCTAAGCTAACCTTCTTACGGGAATCCTCCACCATCTTCTGCTTTCCTTCACTAACGAAGGTATCCGC
>CAUUUY010000250.1:0-3241 GCA_963548305.1 uncultured Oribacterium sp. | reverse complement strand
CAGTCCTGCGGCAATTCTCTTTCTTTTGGTATTTCTTTATCCCATCCTGAGAACATTTTGTATGAGCTTCTTTAAGATTGACGGGGTAACGGATGCCTTTTCCAAATGGCAGTTTGTGGGATTGGAAAACTATCAAAAGCTATTAAGCACCACCCTTTTCCGGATTTCTATGGGAAATCTCTTCCGGATTTGGGCCTTGGGGGGAATCCTGGTGCTTAGCCTTTCCCTTCTTTTTGCAGTAATTATAACCTCCGGAATTCGTGGCAAAAGTTTTTTCCGTGCCATGATTTATCTCCCCAATATTGTTTCCGCGGTAGCTTTAGCCACCATGTGGCTCCAGTATGTTTACAGCCCGAAATTCGGCTTACTGAAGAGCTTTTTCACCATGATGCATCTGGATAAGCTGGCTAAGATTCAATGGCTTAGCAATGACCATAAGTTTATGGCTCTTTTGATTGCCTATTGCTTCGGTATGGTGGGCTATCATATGTTGATTTTTGCCAGCGGTATCGAAAGAATCAGTGGTGATTATTTTGAAGCGGCAACCTTAGACGGCGCCAATAGACTCCAGCAATTCCGACATATTACCCTTCCTCTTTTAAAGGGAATGTTCCATACCAATATCACCATGTGGTCTGTCAGCAGCGTAGGCTTCTTCGTCTGGTCCCAGCTTTTCTCCACGGTAACGGCGGACACCCAGACCATCACGCCTATGGTCTATATGTATATGCAGATTTTCGGAGCAGGAAACAGTGTTACGGAACGAAATGCGGGAATCGGAGCCGCGGTAGGGGTTTGCTTAAGCCTTTGTGTAGTCCTAATCTTCCAGCTTTGCAATCGACTCTTCAAGGACAAGGATTTGGAGTTCTAGAATTGCTGAAAATACTATAGCTAAGATTCTAAAGTATTTTCCATTATGAAAGATCTTATTACTAAGTCTAGGATGGCTAAATCATTTTCTAAAAGTCCGTAAAGCTGGTCTGTATAAAAGATAGAATAGGAACATAAACAAGAAGGAGAAACAATATGTCATTCTTTTCCAAAGAAAAAACTTATAGAGATCCCATACGTTGGCAGAAGGAGTTGCGTTTAGCCCCTGCTTATCTGCTACTTTTGATTTGGATTTTCTTCACAGTGGTTTTGCTGGGTTGGGTGGTTTTGGCCAGCTTTTCCACCACCAAGGAAATCTTTGCCAATAAGTTACTTTCCTCCGGTTTCCACTGGGAGAATTATGAAAAGGCCTGGGTCAATTCCGATGTATCCACCATCTTTTTTAACTCTCTCTTTTATTCTCTGAGCTCCGTTTTTCTTTTGGTTGTGGTCTGTGCCCCGGCAGCCTATGCCCTTTCCCGCTTTTCTTTTAGGGGAAATCAGCTCATGCAAAATGCCTTTGTGGCATCCATGGGTGTACCGGTGGTCATGATTGTTCTGCCCCTCTTTGCCATGGTGGCAGGACTGGACATTTTAAATCATGTAATCCCCAACAAGCTTACCCTGATTTTCCTCTATGTGGGTATCAATGTACCTTACACCACGATTTTCCTGATGGGATTTTTTGCCAATATTTCCAGAGCCTTTGAAGAGGCGGCCGCCATTGACGGTTGTCCTCCCGGAAAATGCTTTTGGCAGATTATGCTGCCTATGGCGCAACCGGGCATTATCACTGTCAGCATTTTCAACTTTATCAATGTCTGGAACGAGTACTTCATTTCCCTGATTTTCGGAAACTCCGACCAGGTCCGCTCTGTGGCGGTTGGACTCTACTCCATGATTAACTCCATGAAATATACCGGAGACTGGGCAGGGATGTTTGCCTCTGTCATCATTGTCTTCTTACCCACCTTTGTACTCTACCTCTTCCTTTCCGAGCGAATTATTGCCGGAGTAACCGGAGGCGGTGTAAAGGGATAAAAAAAGTAAAGACATGCAGTGCAGAGCTGCAGTTTTTTCCTCATGCCATTTTTTGAAAAGGAAGTCCTATGAAAAACAAATTAACAAACAAAGAATTGCAAAACGCCCTTTCCCGATTCACTTTGGAGGGAGAGGTAAAATCCTGTACCCCCTATGGTTCGGGGCATATCAATGATACCTTTTTGGTGGAAGCCGGCAGAAACTATATTCTGCAACGAATCAACAGTGAAATCTTCACAAAACCCAGGGAGTTAATGGAAAATGTAGACCTGGTCTGCCGCTTTATGACGGAAGAAATCAAGAAACAGGGCGGAAATCCGGAACGGGAAAGCTTGCAGATTATCAAAACTAAGGACGGAAGCCTCTATTACGAAGACGAGAAGAAGAATTTTTTCCGAATGTATCTCTATATCACCGACTGTAAGGCCTTTGACCTTGTAGAAAAACCGGAGCACTTTTATGAAAGTGCCTATGCCTTTGGACATTTTCAAAAGCTGCTTTCAGACTTTCCCGCAGAAAAATTGCATGAAACCATCCCCCACTTCCATGACAGCCCACAGCGTTTTCAGCATTTTCTGCAGGCTGTAGAAGAGGATAAATACGATAGAAAAAAAGATTGTGAAGAGGAAATTCAGTTTTTCCTCTCCCATGAGAAAGACTTGTCCTATGCTCTGGCGCTTTTGAAAAAGGGAGAATTGCCGCTACGGGTAAGCCACAACGACACCAAGTTAAACAATGTACTCTTTGATGCCAATACGGAGAAGGCGCTTTGTATCATTGACTTGGATACCGTCATGCCCGGGCTTTCCATCTTTGATTTTGGAGATGCCATCCGCTTCGGTGCCAATACCGGGGCAGAGGACGAAGAGGATTTGAGCAAAATTTCTCTGTCCCTTCCCCTCTTTTCCCTCTATACCAAGGGCTTTTTAGAGGCCTGCGGAAGCTCTCTTTGGGAGAAAGAGATTCTTTCCCTACCGGAAGGCGCAAAGATTATGACTTTAGAATGCGGCATGCGCTTCCTCACCGACTATTTGCAGGGGGACAGCTACTTCCATGTGAAAAAACCGGGACATAACCTGGATCGTGCCAGAACCCAGATTGCTCTGGTAAAGGATATGGAAAAGAAGTGGAGTGAGATGAAGGCAGAGGTTCAAAAGTATCTCCTTTAAAGCTAAAAAGGACTACAAAAAATCAAAATATAAGGAATTTTTCGGCAATATAGGTTTGAATAAGGGGTAGTCTGAGCCCGTCGGTACTTGCGAAAAACAAGTAAAACGCAGTTTTTCGCTTAGTATCCGATACGTGGCGAAGCTAGCGAGAGCGTGCCCCA
>CAUUUY010000249.1:0-3256 GCA_963548305.1 uncultured Oribacterium sp. | reverse complement strand
TCCACCAGGTCCTCCGCACTTTGCTTATTCAGAATAATTCCGTCCTCTTCCATAAGCTGAATTCTCTCATAGAGAGCGGTGATTCCCTTCTCCGTGATGGCACAGTCAATGCTGTCGGCATAAGATATCGCATATTCCGCAAACTCGTCTATGCTCATTCCCGCATTTTTCTTTTCCTTTTGACCAAGAGGAGAATGCTTTTCCAACGCATCGGAAATAGCGGATAAGTCTTCTTCCTGTTCCCTAATTGGAGCTTCTCTTCTCTCTTCTCTTACAGGAGGAGCATCCTCAACAGCTTCCTCTTCTATTTCCTCGTCGTAGTCTTCATTTTCATCATCATAATACTCATCCTCGGGCTCTGCATCTTCAAAGTCCCGAGAATCGGCTTCCTCACGGATTGCCGATGGAGCTTCCTGCTTTTCCTTAGCTTCTTCCTTCCGGGCTTCTTCCTCTAAAACCTCGGTATAGGGACGTGCCGGTCTGTCGAAAATGGACGGCTTATGGGGAACATACTCTTCTTCCACAGTCTCTTCCGGCTCTTCCTTCTCCGGTTCCTCTACGGAAGCCTCAAGATCCACGTCTTCCAGATCGTTATCCTCTTCTTCCTCCAGCTCTTCCTTGTTGGAAACGATGTCGAAGTAGTCGATAAATCTGGGTCTATCCTCAGCCATACGATCAAAATGATCGTACACATCCACCAATATAATAGAAGAAGCGTCCTTTGGATTTTGAATGTATCTTTCGATTTCATCCACAACGGAGTACTTCAGTTTTCCGGCTTCTTCAATAATTAAATCTCTTTCCTTCAGCTTCTCCGCAAATGGAGCGAAGCCCTTTTCATTAAGCTTGTCCGCATTGGTTTTCGCTACCTTAAAGGCAAGATTGTATTCCTGATGGAAATACTTGATTTCCTCTACCGCAATCTTGAAGCCATCTTCCAGAGTATCCGCTTCAATAATCATGTGGTAGGTGGGGATAGATTCTTCCTTATCCGTTGCTGCCGGAGTTTCCTCCTGTGCCATATCCTTTCCTTCGGCCTTCTCCTCGGAGCTGTCCTCGGAATATTTTTTGGATGCTTCTTTGGAATCTTCCGGGGACATATAATCGGAAGTTTGATCGGAAGCTCCTACAGTCTCCTCCTTGGAAAATGCTTCTGTTTCCGATTCCTTTTCCTGCTCCGTTTTTTCTTCCGGCCGACTTAACGCATTGCTCTCCGCCTGCTTTTCTTTTTCCCTTTGGATCTCTTCTCTGCTTACTTCCTTTGGCGCCAATGCTTTGGAAGCTTCTTCCGGAACTTCTTTAACAGAGGGCTTGTCCTCATATACGCCCCCTCCGGAACTCTTCTTCTCTTCGAAAGCAGGTTCTTCCTCCGGAAGGGCAAAGCTTTCCTTTCGGAGTGCTCTTCTTGTATCTTCTTCAAAGGGACGATACTGAAGCTTTAAATCCTGGGCCTTATCCACATATTTTCCCATACCGAAAAGAAGAATCATCTTATCACAAAGGGCGATGCAATCCTCTTCTCTTCCGGCTTCACCATAAAGCTTTGCCAACTCATAAAGCCACTTCTCATCCAGCTCGGTTTCGGTAAACTGCTCCAAGGGTCCCACCAGCTGGGAAGCCATAGCTCCCTTTGCCTTCAAAATCTTATAGCGAAGCAGGTATTTTCTGGGATCCTCAGGACTGACATCCAGGAATTCCTTGTAAAATTCAATAGCCTCTTCGATAGAGCCGGAACGTAAGGACAGCTCTGAAAGCTTATAAAGAAAACGCTTACCTACCGGTGCTCTCTCAAAGGCCATCAGCAGAATATCCTTAGCCTCTTCGTACTCTCCGTTGTACTCATAAATATCCGCAATAGAAGAAAGAAGGTTTGCATTACGCACCCTATTCCAGTCAATGGTATCCGCAATCTGCATAGCAGTCTTGTAATCTCCCTGACTGCTTAACTTTTTAATCTGTTCTGCCTTGATACTAAACTCGTACTTGTCCATAATACCCCTTCCACTTCCTATAAACTGACTCTTCCGTCCAATGCTCTAAGAAGTGTTATTTCATCAATGTTTTCTATATCTCCCCCTACAGGGACCCCGGAAGCAATACGGCTTAAGGGCACTCCTAAAGGTTTAATCAGCTTTGTGATATAGCTTGCGGTGGTTTCTCCTTCCAAAGAAGAGTTGGTGGCAATAATCACCTCTTCCACCTCTCCCTGCAAACGAACCATCAGCTCCTTCAAACGGATGTCCTCCGGTCCGATACCAAGCAAAGGGGAAATCGCCCCGTGGAGAACATGATAAACCCCCTGATATTTGCCTACTCGTTCATAGGCGGACATATCCCTCGGGTTTTCCACCACCATAATCTGTTTATGGTTTCTTTCCGCACTACTGCATACCGGGCAAAGCTCCCCATCCGTTAAGGTACAACAGCATTTGCAGTAGCGAATACTGTCTCTGGCCTTTTTGATGCTGTCGGCCAAAGCGTAGGCCTGTTCTTTCTCTCCGTTAATCAGAAAGTAGGCTAATCTTTGTGCGGATTTTGGACCTATGCCCGGAAGCCTGGAAAGCTCCTGCACCAGACGGTCCATATCCTTGGAAAAATACTCCATTAAAATCCTAACCCCATTCCGCCGGTAAGCTTGCCCATTTCCTGATTGGATTCCTTTTCAATGTCGGAAAGGGCCTGGTTCATTGCCAGAACAATCATTTCTTCCAAAGTTTCCACATCTTCCGGATCTACGGCATCCTTATTCAGGCTGACACTTAAGACCTTTCTCTCCCCGTTCAGCACGACCTTAACGGCACCGCCTCCGGCCTGAGCAAGGTATTCCTTTTTTGCCAGCTCCTCCTGGGTTTCTTCCAGCTTCTTCTGCATCTTCTGATACTGCTTCATCAGATTATTCATATTCATGCCGGGCATTCCCCCGCCAAATCCACCATGCTTTGCCATAGCTCCTCCTTAATTTTAAATTAAGCATAACTTATACTAGTTTACCATGAATCCCAAGAATAAATCTATGCGAAATCTTATAATTCCCTTACAGTGTGAGATTTTTATCCTTTTATTTTAGCGAATCCAGGCCTTGATTTATTCCTGATCGCTAATCTCAATCGTCATGGAAATTTTATTTAAATCTTCATCGGAAACATATTTGGTACTGCGTTCTTCCGTTTCCACCTTTCCCAAAACAAAATGAAATTCATTTTGATATTTTTCGGAAATCACCTTTCCGATTTCCAGGAGTTCCATATCAGTAAGT
>CAUUUY010000248.1:0-3281 GCA_963548305.1 uncultured Oribacterium sp. | reverse complement strand
TCGTGAAGGCGATTCTTTCCTGCGCGGAAAAATCCGCCAAGATTCGAAAGCAGGAAGAAAAGGCCAAAGTAAACCTTTTATCCAAGTCCAAGTACAGCTTCGATTCCAACGGAAAGCTGGCCAACTGTATTTCCAAGACTCCGGAGGAATGTGAAATCTTCATCGTGGAGGGAGACAGTGCGGGTGGCTCTGCAAAAACCAGCAGAAACCGCCATACACAGGCTATCCTTCCTTTGAGAGGAAAGATTTTAAATGTGGAGAAGGCTTCCATCGATAAGGTACTGGCCAATGCGGAAATCAAGACCATGATCAATGCCTTCGGTTGCGGTTTTTCCGAGGGCTTCGGCAATGATTTTGATATTTCCAAACTTCGCTATCATAAAATCATCCTCATGACGGATGCGGATGTGGACGGTAGCCATATCGATACCTTATTACTTACTTTCTTTTACCGATTTATGCCGGAATTGATTCAGGAAGGGCATATCTATGTTTCCATGCCTCCCCTGTATCTGGTGATTCCGGACAACAAAAAAGAAAAGCCTCAGTATTTATATGATGAGAAGGCTCTTCTGGCTTATCAGAAGAAGCATGGCAGCTCCGGCTATGAATTAAAGCGCTTTAAGGGTCTTGGAGAAATGAACCCCAAGGAGCTTTGGGAAACCACTCTGAATCCGGAAAACAGGGTGTTGAAAAGAGTGGAAATTGAGGATGCCAAGCTGGCTTCTCAGGTGACCAGTATGCTGATGGGTACGGAGGTAGCTCCCAGACGAGAGTTTATCTTTACCCATGCTATGGAAGCGGAAATCGATGCATAGAAAGGCTGAGGAAGAGAGAGTATGCCAGAACAAATCTTAACCACGGAATTTTCCGAGGAAATGCAAAAGTCCTATCTGGACTATTCCATGAGCGTAATTACCAGCAGAGCCGTGCCGGATATTCGGGACGGTTTAAAGCCTGTGCAAAGAAGAGTCCTCTTTGATATGGGAGAGCTTAGGGTATTCCATGACAGACCAACCCTTAAATCTGCCAGAATCTGCGGTGATACCATGGGTAAATATCACCCCCACGGAGACAGCTCCATCTATGAAACTCTGGTGGTTTTGGCCCAGGGCTTTAAAAAGAATCAGGCTTTGGTGGAGGGACAGGGAAACTTCGGTTCCATTGAAGGAGATTCTGCTGCGGCACCCCGATATACGGAGGCTCGTTTGGAGAAATTTACGGAGGATGTCCTACTGCAAGACCTGGCTCTATCCGTTCCCTTCCAGCCTAATTATGATGGAAAATTAGAGGAGCCGGTGGTGCTTCCTGCAAAGATTCCTTATTTTCTTTTAAACGGTTCTGAGGGAATTGCGGTAGGGATGACCACTTCCACGCCTTCCCATAATTTGTCTGAAGTGATTTCTTTAATTCTGGCTTATCTTAAGAATCCGGAGCTTTCCCTTACGGAAATGCTGGAAATCATGCCGGGACCGGATTTTCCCACAGGGGGAATCGTAGCCAATCAGTCCGAGCTGGAAGAGATTTACAGAACAGGACAGGGAAGACTTCGTTTAAGAGGAAAGCTCTCCTTTGAGAAAAAGGAAGGTCGTTCCGACAGAGATAAGCTGGTGGTAACGGAGATTCCCTATACCATGGTGGGCCAGGGCATCAGTAAGTTTATGCAGGATGTGGCCAATCTTTGCGAGGAAAAAAAGATTAATGATATTCTGGATATTTCCAACCAGTCCAATGAGCAGGGAATTCGTATTGTTCTGGAGTTAAAGTCCGGAGCGGATATTGAAAAGATTGAAAATATTCTTTATAAAAAGACAAAACTGGAGGACAGCTTCCCGGTTAATATGCTGGCTATTGCCAAGGGCAGACCGGAAACCCTTTCCTTAAAGAGAATTTTAGAGGAATATCTTGGCTTCCAGGAAGAAAGACTGGAGGCTAAGTTCTCCAAATTACTGGAGAAGGAAGAAAGAAAGCGGGAAATCGAGGAAGGTTTGATTTCCGCCGTGGACTCTATTGATGCCATTATTGCCCTTCTTAGAGGCGCTAAGAATCATAAGGATGCAAAAACCGCTTTGATGCAGGGAGATTTAACTGCCATTCAATTAAAGGAAAGGGATGAAGTTTTTCGAAAGATCATAGAGGGCTTCCGCTTTACAGATTTACAGGCTCAGGCCATCCTGGATATGCGCCTGTCCAAGCTGATCGGACTGGAGATTTTGTCTCTGCAAAAGTCCCACAGAGAAAGCCTGAAAAACATTAAAAACTATAAGGAACTTTTGGGCTCCAAAAAGGTGCTGTATGCTCATCTGGAGCAGGAGCTTCTGCAAATCCAAAAGGATTACGGGAAGGAAAGAAAAACGAAAATCTGTGATGCCAATGAAGCGGTATATGACGATACTGCCATTGAAGAGATGGATTTATATTATTTGCAGGATCGCTTTGGCTATGTAAAGTGTGTGGACCCGGGAACCTTCCAGAGAAATAAGGAAAGCATCGAGGCGGACTATGCCTATGTACTGCCCTGTAAGAATACTGATCGCCTGCTCTTCTTTACGGATTTAGGAAATATGCATCAGATTAAGATGCTGGATGTTCCCGTAACGAAGTTTAAGGATAAGGGCGTTCCCCTTGATAATCTGAGTAAGTTCTCTGCAGAACAGGAAAGAGTGGTGGCAGTCTTTATTCGAAAAGTATTGGAGGAAGAAACCCTGCTCTTTGTAACGGAACAGGCACAGATAAAGAGGGTGAAGGGAGAGGAATTTGCCACCCAGAACCGTCTGGTACAGGCCACCAAGCTGGGAGAAGAGGATAGACTCCTTAGCGTAATGCCTGTGGGAGAAGAGGATATTGTTCTGGAAACAGAGGATTCTTATTTCCTTAGATTCTCCTTAACGGAAGTACCTTTACAGAAAAAGACGGCCAAGGGTGTGCTGGCTATGAGTTTGCGCCCCAAGGACTATGTAAAAAAGGTGTATTCGCTTGCTTCGGAGGAAAATGTGGAGTTGGAGAGTAAAACTCTGAACCTGCAAAGATTAAAGCCGGGCAAAAGAGGCGGAAAGGGCGTAAAGCATAGTTAGGGAAAATGCTTTTTTTCATCACCCTGCCATGCTACAATAGAAGCGTTATTGAGGAATAGAGGGAAAAGATATGGAAAAATTTAAAGTAGGTATTTTAGGAGCAACAGGAATGGTGGGACAGCGTTTTGCAACTTTACTGGCTGAACACCCATGGTTTGAGGTGGCTTGTCTTGCAGCCTCTCCAAGATCCAGCGGATTAACGTATGA
>CAUUUY010000247.1:0-3283 GCA_963548305.1 uncultured Oribacterium sp. | reverse complement strand
GCTCCATTTCCTTTAAGGGGACTACGGTAGAACCGAGAGAAGGAAATGCCCTGCCCCGTATTGCAGAGTGCCCTATGGGAATGTTGAACTCCGTGGGCTTGCAAAATCCGGGGGTTAAGGTGGTGGTGGAAGAAGAGCTTCCAGCCTTAAAAAAGATATTCCATAAGCCTCTGGTTGCCAACATTTCCGGCTTCTCCTTCGAGGAGTTTTCCATCCTTGCGGAGGAGATGGACAAGGTGGAAAATGTAGGGCTTTTAGAGGTAAATATCTCCTGCCCCAATGTGCACAACGGTGGGATGGCCTTTGGAACCGATGTAAAAAATGTGGCGGAGGTTTGTAAGCGGGTAAAGGAGAAAACCAAGAAGCCTGTTTATATGAAGCTAAGCCCCAATGTAACGGATATTACGGAAATGGCAAAGGCGGCGGAGGCAGCCGGCGCGGACGGCATTTCCTTAATCAACACCCTCTTGGGGATGCGAATTGATATAAAAAGAAGAAGACCGGTTTTAGCCAATAAGGTGGGAGGATATTCCGGACCGGCAGTATTCCCTATTGCCCTTAGGATGGTGTATCAGGTGCGAAAAGCCGTGCAGATTCCCATTATCGGCATGGGAGGCATTGCCTCTCCGGAGGATGTAATCGAAATGATGATGGCGGGAGCCAGTGCGGTGGAAATCGGGGCGGAGAATCTTGTACACCCCTATGTTTGTCGGGATATTTTAGAGAATCTTCCGATTCTTTGTGAGGAGCTGGGGATTTCTTCCTTACAGGATATTATTGGAATTATTGATTAAAAGAAAAAGTTTCTTTTTCGCTGAGCGGAATAAGAAATGAAGAATATAGCTTTTGCGTAAGTCAGACAGAAAGGAAAAACCATGGGAAAAGATGTGATTGTAGCTTTAGATTTTCCGACAGGGAAGGAGGCATTGGACTTTTTAGACCTCTTTCAGAAGGAAGAGCGGAAGCCCTATGTTAAGGTAGGGATGGAGCTTTTCTATAGCGAAGGACCGGAGATTGTGCGGCAGATTAAGAAGCGTGGACATTCTATTTTCCTGGATTTAAAGCTTCATGACATTCCCAACACCGTAAAGGGAGGTATGGCCTCTTTGAAGGCTTTAGGGGTGGATATGACCAATGTGCATGCTTCCGGAGGCGTTCAAATGATGAAGGCAGGTTTGGAAGGGCTTTCCGGGGGAGAGCATTTACCTATCCTGATTGCGGTAACCCAGCTTACCTCCACCGACCAAAGAATGATGGAAGAGGAGCTTTTGATTCCGAAAACCGTGAAGGAAGTGGTACTCCATTACGGGGAAAATGCCAAGGCGGCAGGACTTCACGGAGTGGTTTGCTCCCCCCATGAAGCCAAGGAAATCCATGAAAGAATCGGTGCAGACTTCTTAACGGTTACCCCCGGAGTGCGTTTTGCCGGAGGAGAAGTGGGAGACCAAAAGCGTGTCATGACACCGGAGGAGGCCAAGAAGGTTGGCTCCGACTATATCGTCATGGGACGGCCCATTACCAAGGCGGAGAATCCGGTGGAAGCTTATCGGGAGGCAGTACGTCAGTTTTGTGATGCCTAAGCACCGGAATGTGCAAAGCACGGTGGAGGCTATCGAGAGGCAGTAAGACTGTTCTGTGATGCCTGGCTCCCAAAACGCAAGCGTAGCATGATAGAGATTGTGAGACATCAAATATAGAAAAGCTTATAAGATAGAAAAGGAGATATTATGGGAAGAAAAGAAGAGATTGCAAAGGGACTTTTATCCATTCAGGCGGTATTTTTACGGCCGAAGGATCCTTTTACCTGGGCGTCAGGGATTCATTCTCCGATATACTGTGACAATCGTCTGACCCTGTCTTTCCCTAAGGTGAGAAGACAAATCGAAGAGGGATTGGCTGAGCTTGTAAAGGAAGAGTTTCCCGAGGCGGAGGCACTGTTCGGAACCTCTACCGCAGGGATTGCCCATGCGGCAATTACCGCAGAAATTCTTGGCCTTCCCATGGGCTATGTTCGCGGTTCCGCAAAGGATCACGGAAGACAGAATCAGGTGGAAGGAAAGCTTAGTAAGGGAGATAAGGTGGTCGTTGTGGAGGACTTAATTTCCACCGGAGGCTCTGTTCTGGACTGCGTAAAGGTTTTACAGGAAAATGGAGCGGAGGTTCTGGGCATTGTCAGCATTTTCACCTATGGCATGCAGAAGGGAAAGGACAGACTGGCGGAAGCCAAGGTAGTAAACCACTCCCTTTGTGACCTGGACGCCCTTCTTCCTGTGGCGGTGGAGCAGGGCTATATCGAGAAGGAGGAGCAGGAAAAGCTGCTTCGCTTCAGAGACAACCCCTCCGATGAGTCCTGGAGAGAGGCATAAAGTTTTTTCTATAGGAAATTTTACTTGAAGAAAATGTTCCGGAAGAAATAGGATGAAAAGCTGATTTCGCAATGGTTTATATGCAAAAATAGGAAAGGAAAGAAAATGGCAAAGGAAAATCGTAGTATCATTAACATCTTGGATTTGAGCGTTGAAGAGCTGGATCATTTGATGGATCTGGCGGATAAGATTGAGAAAAACAAAGAAGAGTACTGGGAAAGATGTAAGCATAAGAAGCTGGCGACTCTATTCTTCGAGCCTTCCACAAGAACCAGACTTTCCTTTGAGGCGGCTATGCTGGAATTAGGCGGATCCGTTTTGGGCTTTGCCGGAGCCAGCAGTTCCTCTGCGGCTAAGGGAGAAAGTGTAGCGGATACCATTGAGACCGTCTCCAACTATGCGGACATTATTACTATGCGGCATCCCAAGGAGGGAGCACCGGTGGTAGCGGCAAATCATACCTCCGTACCCTTTATCAATGCGGGAGACGGCGGACATTTTCACCCCACCCAGACCTTGGCTGACCTTTTAACCATTCGGAGATGCAGAGGAGAGCTTTCCGGCTTAACCATCGGTCTTTGCGGAGACTTAAAGTTCGGCCGTACCGTGCACTCCCTGATTGATGCGATGCTTCGTTACCCCAATAACCGCTATATTCTGATTTCCCCGGAGGAGCTACAGCTTCCGGAGTACGAAATTGAAAAGCTGAAGGAAGAGGGAGCGGAATTTATCCAAACCACCGACTTAGAAGGCTCTATTCCTGAACTGGATATTCTCTACATGACCAGAGTGCAGAAGGAGCGTTTCTTTAACGAGGAAGATTATCTTCGTTTGAAGGACATTTACATCCTGACCAAGGAGAAGCTGGAAAATGCCAAGAAGGATATGGCGATTCTTCACCCCCTTCCCCGTGTAAA
>CAUUUY010000246.1:0-3287 GCA_963548305.1 uncultured Oribacterium sp. | reverse complement strand
CTGCTTCGTCATCTTTAAGTCTGACTCGTATTGCCACTTCTGATACATAAAGTCGAAAAGGGCAATAATCAAAAAGACTCCGCAAACTCTGGTAATCAAGTCAAACATCATGGACACCAAGGCCAGACTGGAATTTTGAATGTCCATGTGTACCATCTTGGCAATGGGAATGATATCCGCCTTAATGATGGAATAGCGGAAATTAATGAGAATAATAATCTTCAAAATATTCTTCAATAATTCCACTACATTTTTCTTGGAAAAAATCCTTCCTAAGCCCTGCATGGGGTTTAGCTTGGAAAACTTAGGCGTTAATAATTTAAAACTGATGTTAAATCTGGTCTGTACCAAGCTGGCTATCACACCCAAAAACATCGTCACCAGCAATAAAGGCATGGCGGACTTCACAAAAAGCCAGGTGAAGCGCAGATACAGCTTATTGGAAATGGGGCTGGGCTCATCTAAAAGCTCTAAAATATAGGAAAGAAAATTCCTCAGATCCTTGTAGATGAAGGGCATCATAAAGCGGACGGCATAAAACACGCCGAATAAAACCGCTACAGTGACAATGTCTTTACTTTGAAAAACATTACCTTCCTTTCTGGCGTCACTTCGCTTTTTTTCGGAAGGCGCTTCGGTCTTGTCGCCGTCTGCCACTGTTAAACCTCTCTTTCCCCGGTATTCCTATTCTTTTACATCTTGATGAGTTTAGCTAATGCATTTCAATTCGTCTATAGGCAATTTCACTAGTTTTTAAGTTTTTTTTAATTCAGCTTATGCTTTTCCCCTGATAAATCAAAAGAAAAATTAAAAATATTCATTATTTCAATTCTTCTGATTTTAGGCTGTTTTTTCCTCTGCTTAAACTTGGCTGTTTCTCTTGCTATTTTACGGATTCTTAAATTTTCGAGCCCTTTTCCACTTTTTTCTAAAGCAGTCCCATGACCTTATGCAGACTCTCAAAGGCAAATGCTATAAAGTCCCTCATCTTGTCCGTAATGGGAATCAAAAGGAAGTAAAGCATGGAAAAGCCCAGAATGATTTTCAGCTGGAAGTTCACCGCGAAAATGTTAATCTGGGGAATTATACGCATAAGAATACCCAAAGCAATCTCGGACATCAGCTCCAGGCCCATAATCGGGAAGGCCAGCTCCAAGCCCATCTTCATGGAAGCCACAAAGAGGGAAAGCATCAGCTTCGGCATCAATAAAAGCTTGATGGAAATTCCTCCAAAGGGATGGGTGTCAATGGTTTGAAACAAAAGCTCCAAAAACCGCAGATGCCCGTCCATGGAAAAAAATAAAAGCATCATAAAACCGTAGAAAAGTCCCGTACTCACTGTAGCCTGGGATCCGCTTTGGGGGTCGAAAACCTGGGCCATGTTTAAGCCCATGGAAAAGTCCATAATGGATGTGGCAAAACGCAGGCAGGTAAAGGCCAGCTCCATGGCAAAGCCCAGACAGAAGCCTACGAAAAGCTCCTTTAAAAGCATAAAGCCATACTCCAGAATACTTCCCGGCATATGATGAAGCTCTCCGCCGATATGCACATAGCAAATGGCGGAAAGCATAAAAATCAGCGCTGCCCTGGCACGACGGGGATAATCCGTTCTTCCAAAGACAGGATTAAAGGCAATGGCCCCTGTCATTCGCATGACAATAAAGGAAAATAAGACCAGCATATTATCCTCCTGCCACCATTTTCATAATCATGGTAAAGAAATCCTGCATGGTCTTTAAGAGGGTTCCTCCCAAAACCGTCATCATGATAATAATGGCAATAAGCTTCGGGACAAAGGTCAGGGTCTGCTCATTGATGGAGGTTGCCGCCTGAAAGATGGCAATCACGATACCCAAAATCATGCTCACCAAAAGGAAGGGCATGGCAATCCTAAGGGACAGCATAAAGGTTTGGTTCATAATATCTAAAATTTCCGCACTATCCAGCATTTTCTTCCCCTTTCCCTATCGGAAACTGTTGACCACACTGGAAAAAAGCAGGTTCCATCCATCTACGGTAATAAAAAGCAAAAGCTTAAAGGGCATAGACACCATGGCCGGAGGTAACATTACCATGCCCATAGCCATCAGGGTGGTGGATACTACCACGTCAATTAAGAGGAAGGGCAGATAAATCAAAAAGCCGGCAGTAAAGCCTCTTTTCAGCTCCGAAGTCATAAATGCGGGAGTCACCACGGTTAATGGATAGTCCTTCGGATCCTTTTGCAGCTCCACCTTACTCATGGATACAAAACGATCCAATGTGGCCTTTTCCGTATTCCGGAGCATAAACTCCTTCATATCCTTCCCCATAATATTTAAAGCTTCTTCTTGAGTGACCGTCCCCTTCTTATAAGGTTCATAAGCCTCCGTATTAATTTTGTTCAAGGTGGGGCTCATGATGTAGAGGGTCAAAAAGAAAGCAATCCCCGCCAAAACCATGTTGGGAGGGGTTTGCTGAACACCCATGGCGTTTCTGGTAAAGGATAAAATGATGATGATTCTGGTGAAGGAAGTCATCATAATCACAATGGAAGGCAGTAAAGCCACAAGGGTTAATAAGTAGATCAGTTCCAGGGTAGGAACGGAACCGCCATTTAATCCCGACAATAATTCATTCATCCTTATACCTCACTATCCAAATCGGAAGCGGAAGCTTTCTCCTCTTCCCCATTCCATGCGCCGGCATTCTTTACTTCATTCTTTCCTTGCAGCTTCTTCTGTAACAGCTTTGCCCCTTCTTTTTGAAATACGGAAAGAAAGCTTTCTCCGTTCCCTAAGGGATTCTCTCCCTCATAGTCCTCCTGCAATTCGGTAATCAGTCTCATTCCTTCAGGTCCTGACGCCACAAGGAGACAGCGGTTCTCCTTCTCTAAACGAAGGATAAACAGCTGTCTGTCCTGAGATACCTGTATATGGTCAACCACTTGCATGTATCGACTTTTTTGGAACATTCTTCCGTACTTTCCGATAAAACGATGTAGAGCCCAAGCTCCTAAAAGGAAGAGACAGAAGAGTAAAAAACCGGACACAAGGGAGATGATATCCTGTTGAAACATTATAGGCTCTCCTGATTAATGTCTTTCTTCAAAATCTCGGTGATACGAATACCGAAGTTTTCTTCTACTACTACGATATCTCCTTTGGCAATACACTCTCCGTTTACGTAGAGGTCTGCCTGCTCTCCTGCCATCTTGTCCAATACCACCAGAGAACCCTGGGTAAAGTCTAAGATATCCTTTACCAGCTTTCTGGTCCTTCCGATTTCTACGGAAATCTCTAAAGGTA
>CAUUUY010000245.1:0-3292 GCA_963548305.1 uncultured Oribacterium sp. | reverse complement strand
TATGCACTATTATAGCAAAATCAGGCAGAAATGAAATTTCAAACTGCCTGATTTTTGGGATTTTTTTAAACTGGGTAGAATTTACTTCTGCACTGGAATTTACTTTTTCAATTTAGCGGGACTGATGACGGGATTTTTTAGGACCTTATCGCCGTAAGAAAAAATGATTTTCCAATATTAAAGCACCTTGGATAAAAAGCTCTGCACACGCTCATTTTCACAATGATAGAAAAAGTCTTCAGGAGCAGCTTCCGTAATAAAATATCCATCCTCCAAGAAAAGCACTCGGTTGGAAACCTCTCTGGCAAAGCCCATTTCATGGGTCACCACCACCATGGTCATCTTCTCCTCTGCCAAATCCCGCATAACCTGAAGCACCTCTCCCACCATCTCCGGATCCAAGGCCGATGTGGGTTCATCAAAGAGCATCACATCCGGTTCCATGGCAAGGGCACGTACAATGGCAACTCTTTGCTGCTGTCCGCCGGATAACTGTAAGGGAAATTGCCCTGCCTTGTCCTCAAGACCAACTCTTTTTAAAAGAGCCATAGCCTTCTCCTCCGCCTCCTCCTTGGACTTTTTTAGGAGTTTTCTTGGCCCCAGAGTCAGGTTGTCTAAAATGCTCATGTGGGGGAAAAGGTTAAATTGCTGAAATACCATCCCCATCTTCTGCCGTAAAACATCCACATTTTTGCTATGTAATACGCTTTGTCCTTCAAAGAAAATATCTCCCTTTGTAGGGCTTTCCAAAGCATTCAAGCAACGGAGAAAGGTGGACTTTCCTGAACCGGAGGGGCCGATAATACTAATCACATCTCCCTTATGGATTTCCACGGAGATATCATGTAAAACCTCTTGATTTTTAAATTGCTTATGGAGATGTTCTACCTTAATCAAGACCTCTACCATCTTTATCCCCTTTCTTTTCTTTGGAATGCCTCTTCCATCTTTTTCTCCAGGAAGGAGAAGAACATGGTTAAAATCAGATAAATCAAAGCTACCGTAAGTAGCGGTGTCCAAGAATCATAGGTTCTAGAGCGGACAATGTCTCCCGCCTTGGTTAGATCCTGTACCGCAACATAGCCTGCCACCGCAGTTTCCTTAATGAGAACGATAAACTCATTAAAGATAGCAGGAAGCACATTTCGAACCGCCTGTGGCATAATGATATAGCGCATGGTTTCCCCATAGCTAAAGCCAAGAGATCGGCCGGCCTCCATTTGTCCCTTAGGAATAGACATGATTCCGGAACGGATGATTTCCGCCACATAGGCTGCGGAGTTTAGTCCGAATGCAATAATTCCCACAAACACTCCAGAGAAAATACGGGAAGTAAAGATACAGTAGTAAAAAATCATCAGCTGAATTACCGCCGGAGTACCTCGCATAATGGTCAGATAAAACTGACAAATCCCGTTGGCTATCTTGCCTTTTCCGGTTCTGTCATAGGTACTTCTCACCATACCTATGATAAAGCCCAATGCCACACCGATTACCAAAGCGAAAAAGGTGATAATCAAAGTATTTTTCAGTCCCTCCAGGAAATAGAGATAGCGTTTATCCTGCACCAGATTCATATACAGATGTTCCTGTAATGACATAGTTTACTCCCCTCTACAGCGAGATGTCCCGCCACTTAGGCAGGACACCCGAAATGATTACAAAGCAACTGCTTATTTTGCCTGAATATACTTCGCTGTGATTTCCTCCAGCTTACCGTTATCCTTCAGCTTCTTTAAAGCCGCATTAATCTTTTCTACCAGCTCCGTGTTTCCCTTCTTGACACAGATAGCATACTCCTCTTCCGCATAAGCACTATCTAAAAGTTTTAAGCCCTTATTCTGAGAAACAAATACCTCTGCCGGATTCTTATCAATAATAACCGCATCTACCTTTCCTGCCTGTAAGGCCTGTACGGCATCTGCTCCCTTCGGAAAACGTTCTACGCTTTTTTCTCCTAAATCATCTGTGGAATACAGGTCTCCGGTGGTTCCCTGTTGTACGCCCACCTTCTTTCCCTTTAAATCATCAATCTTGCTGATGCTGGAATCCTCTGTCACAATAACACTCTGTACAGAGGTCGCATAGGAATCGGAGAAATCTACATTCTTTAAACGATCCTCATTAACCGTCATGCCGGCTGCACCAAAATCCGCCTTTCCGGACTGCACCGCAGGGATAATGGCATCAAAAGCAATGTCGGAAATCTCCAGTTTCATTCCCATCTCTTCTGCAATAGCTTCCGCAATGTCCACATCCATACCTACAATATCTTTTCCCTCGTGGTATTCATAGGGAGGAAATTCCGCATTGGTAGCCATAATCAAGGTCCCACCATTTGCTTCCGCCTTAGCCGAATCCGTTTCCTTCGACCCTCTCGCCTGACTTCCCTGTTCCGTTCCCGCTTCACTACCCTTTGCCGTTCCATCCGTACTTCCCTTGGAACCGCCGCAAGCTACCAAAGACAATCCTGCCAATGCCGCAATCAATAAGTACTTTTTCATATTCTCTCCTCCTTCAATACGCAAAACCTAATCATCCTGATTTAAAACAAGCTGACCGGGCAAAATCCTTTCCACTCAGCTAAAGCATACGCCTTACAATCCTGTCTTCTCAGAAGAAGGAACATGTATAAAGCCAAGCTGCCATGTGCATAATTATACTTTTAACTCAGGATATGTCAAGGACTTTTTTGAATATTTTTGCATATTTCCTTTTCTATTTGCATAAGTAAAGTTTCCATTGAACTTTTACAAATATTTCCCTGCTAAAAATATTGTCGGAAAAAAGGCTTCAGGCGCTTCATTAAAATCCCCCCTAAAATCCCTATCAGAATACCTGCAACAGAGCCTGCGATCAGTAAATAAGGAAGATAATACCAAAGTGCCGTGTTTCTTAGCAAAAAAGCCGCCGTAAAAACCTGACCGATATTATGAAAGATTCCTCCAATTAAACTGACACTGACGGTAGAAAAATGTAGTAAGTTTTTAAACAGAAGCATCATCAAAAAACTGCATAAAAATCCACTTAAGGAATAACTAAGGGTCAAAGCATTTCCAAATAAAAGCGATAAAAGAATGATTCTTAAAAAGCCAATTACCGCTGTAGGAAATGGTCCTACGGAAAACAGCATTAAAATATTCACTAAATTCGCCAGCCCCAGTTTTACTCCCGGAATGGGGATAGGCGTAGGAAGCTGAGCCTCCACATATCCCAAAATCATGGAAATGGCTAAAAACATGGCATAAATGCTAAGATGCATGCTGCTTCTACGCTTCGCCCCCAGGGGAGC
>CAUUUY010000244.1:0-3307 GCA_963548305.1 uncultured Oribacterium sp. | reverse complement strand
GTCAAAAATTCCCAGGCAAAATGTAAAGCCTCGGACTTGAAATAATCTCCGAAGGAGAAATTACCAAGCATCTCAAAGAAGGTGCCGTGTCTTGCAGTCTTACCGATGTTCTCAATATCGCCGGTACGGATACACTTCTGACAGGTAGCCACTCTTCTCTTTGGCGGGATTTCCTGACCGGTAAAATAAGGCTTTAAAGGCGCCATTCCGGAGTTGATTAACAATAAGCTATTATCATTATGGGGAACCAAGGAAAAGCTTTTCATTACCAAATGTTCCTTCTCCTGAAAATAGGCTAAAAACATTTTTCTTAATTCATTAACACCATATTTCTTCATACAATCTCCCTTTATGCAGTATAGAAATTTCCTTACTGAATTTCTGAATGAGTAAGGTTTTAGCAAAGCAAGAAGGCCTGCAATACCCTCTCCACACAATCTTACAAATTATACAGTACTTAGGGCTATGAGGCAAGGGAGGACAAAAAGTCTTTCAGCTTTTCTGTATAGAGGCTTTTGTTTACAAAAACCGATTCCGCATGACCTGCCTTTGGTACCAACAACAAATCTCTCTTCCCCTTGGTAGCTTCATACATTCTTTCACTGTTTGCCGGCAAAATGTATTGGTCATCTTCTCCATGGATAAAAAGGATAGGCACCTGATTTTTTGCCAAAGAGTCGATGGGGCGCATGGCGGAAATAGGAATACCGAAATGAAGCTTGGCATATTGGTTCATAACCGGGCCGATAGCTGTTGGAATGTGACTGTATCGCCAGATTTCCTCCAAAACATTTTCGATATCGGAAAAACCGCAGTCAGCTACAGCGAAGGAAACATTTTGTACATCTTTCAATGAGGCAATTGTTGTGGCAGCTCCAAGAGATTCTCCATGCAAGCCAATCTCCGCATTCCTTCCCAATTTTGCCTGAAAAAAATGTACTATTTCCGCCAAATCCTTTCCTTCCCTCACACTGTAGCTACAAAAAGTACTTTCATTTGCTCCATGCCCTCGTAAATCATAAATAATACAATTATAGCCTAAGGAAAGATAGATAGAGGCATACTTTAAACTTCCATATCGAGTATCCTTATAACCATGACTTATAATAACATATTTAGAAGAAGGGGTCGGGTTCTTTAAAATTTCTCCATGGAGCACATAAGAATCATAGCTTTTAACAGTAAACTCTTCTTTTTGCAAACCATTATAAAAGGAAGTATCATAATGTTCGCTTTGCCATTCCATAGACTCTTCCAGGCTTTGTCCTTTACCGTAGAATATATTTTTGCCAAGCATAGAGACAAAAGCTAAAAATAAAATTAAAATAATGATTAAAATCTCAACAAGAATCAATATATAGATCTTTTTAATTCTCATAGTTTGCTCCTCTTAAAGAAAAGGACTAGCCGTCCTGATCTTCAAAAATCTTCTCCAATAAAACAGAACACCTAGCCTTTGTCAGCTGAATATATTTTTTTAAGTAGTCGATATTTTCCTCTACACCTGTTTTCTCCATGCTTAGCTCTTTTTTACTCTCCATGCTTCTTTGACTCAAAAACACACTTTGCTCGGCAAAAAAGTTTTCCCGCTCATTTCCGGTGATATTTCTGCTGTAATAGCTTACCAGACGCTGCATTTCTTTATCGTAGAGTTCTCCGATTTTTTCATATCGTCTTCGCAGAGAGAGGTTTTTCTGCCAGCTTTCATCCTCTTCTATCTGATTCAATAGCTGAAATTCATTTTGAAAACGAAGATAGCTGTCGGAATCCGGTTCCTCCTCATCCTCTTCACTGGGCAAAAGAGAAAGTGGTTCCTGAATCTCATCACCGGTTTTTTTATTTTCTTCATAGCTTTTCAAGGACTTATTCCAATGCTTTTGAAGGCCGAAGCTCATCATACTTAATAAAACAATGAGAATTAGTAAAGCTTTCAGATAGGCCATAAATTGTTTTCTGGGCATAATTATTCCGATAAATAAGCCGCTCTTACCTGAGGATCGGAAAGTAAGTCTCCGGCTTTTCCTTCTAATCGAATGTTTCCGGTTTCCAATACATAGGCTCTGTCTGCAATCATTAAAGCCTTGTTGGCATTTTGCTCTACCAAGAGTACGGTTACCCCTGACTCATGAATCTTTTGAATAATATCAAAGATTTCGTTTACGTAAATGGGAGAAAGGCCCATGGATGGTTCATCCAGTAAAATCATCTCCGGCTTGGACATCAGGGCTCTTCCCATGGCCAGCATCTGCTGTTCTCCTCCGGAAAGGGTTCCGGCTACCTGATTTTTTCTTTCCAGAAGACGGGGAAAATGATGATAAATCATATTCAGGCTTTCTTCAATTTCCTTTGAGTCCTTTCTGGTATAGGCTCCCAGCATCAGATTTTGGTATACCGTAAGGCTGGCAAAAACTCTTCTTCCCTCCGGAACATGGGCAAGCCCCTTGGAAACCAGCTTATACCCGGGAAGCTTACTGACATTTTCCCCTCTATAAATGATTTCTCCCTGGGAATGGGGAATTAAGCCGGTAATCGTTTGCAGGGTACTGGTTTTTCCGGCGCCATTGGCTCCGATTAAGGTTACGATTTCTCCTTTGTTCACATGGAAATCCAAGCCTTTAATGGCATGGATCATTCCATAATGTACATGAAGATTCTTTACCTCTAAAATTTGTTCCATAATTACTCTCCTAAATAAGCCTTGATAACCTTTTCGTCATGCAACACTTCCTGGGTCTTCCCTTCTGTAAGGACTTGCCCGAAGTTCAGTACGGTAAGGCGATCACAGATGCCGGATACCAGCTTCATATCATGTTCAATCAATAAAATGGTCATATCAAAACGATCTCGAACCAGTCTGATGGTGTCCATCAATTCTTCCGTCTCATTGGGATTCATTCCTGCCGCAGGCTCGTCCAATAAAAGTAAGGATGGATTGGTTGCCAGCGCTCTTGCAATTTCCAGCTTTCTTTGTTTTCCGTAGGGGAGATTTCCCGCCAAGTCCAAGGCATGCTCTTCCAGATGAAAAACGGACAATAAGTCCAGAGCTCTATCCGACATTTCCTTTTCTTTTTGAAAATACCGGGGCAGTCTAAAAATCCCTTCAATAAAGGAATAGGAATTTTCCTGGAAAAATCCTGCCTTAACATTGTCCAATACTGTCAGTTTATCGAATAATCGAATATTCTGAAAGGTTCTGGCAATTCCTTTTTTGTTAATCTCTATGCAGGAGCTTCCTACTATATTTTTTCCATTTAAAAGAATTTCTCCTGTATTGGGCTGATATACTCCGGTAAGCAGGTTAAAAACT
>CAUUUY010000243.1:0-3309 GCA_963548305.1 uncultured Oribacterium sp. | reverse complement strand
GATATTTTTGTCTTTTTTAATCTCTGTTTTGGCGGGTATTGTTTGCCACTTTATCTGCAAATGGATGGACGGAGATCAGTAAGCGGTAGTCAACCTAAGGTCTAATCCACCTTGCCACAACGGAAAAAAATCCCCCAGGAGTTGCCGCTCCTGGGGGATTTGCGTACTACATGAGTACTTCTGTCTTTTTTACGTTTCTAAGTATAGCATAAGCAGACAAAAAATCAAGAAATGGTGTAATGAAATAATGTAGCGTATGAAGATTATATAAAATTAGGTGGCATTGTGGACATTATTGGTGACATCCTTTGCTATTAGCAAAATCCACAACCAACTTCATGTACTGTATATCTTTTCGATGGAGAATATTATCCGCCCCAGAAGTTGCCGTTCCTGGGGGATTTGCGTACTGCATAAGTACTTCTATTTTGCATTTCCTTGTCCTATACATGAATCGCATCGGATGCATTTATAGAATAAATTGTGGCATGCTTCAAAGCATTCCCATATTTCTTATTTTGGCCTGCAAGCATTAGCACAGGAAGTATAAAAGCCTTAATGAAATACAGAATTGTCCAAATCACAGTGTTTTCGAATTGGTAAGATTTCGTTACAACTCCATAAAGTAAAGTAGAATTCAGAATCAAATTAAATGTTGTGGCCAAACTAGCAGTCATTAGATTCGTCCGTATTTCGGGATGATAAAATTTTACTGCATATAGGCCAAGTAAAGAAATGTTGTAAATACAAATCGGCTTATAATCTTTCCTATAAACTACCAGTGTTTTTCGATTATAAAACAAAAACTTTTTTCTTACATAATGGGCTTCATTAATCCATACATGGCTTACAGCAGTAATTTCCGTCCAGGGCACAAGTAAATCTATTTTACAAAGGTAAATCCCCTCCTCACCAATGCTACATTTCCAGCCTATAAAAGAAAATAATAAAATGAGAAAGAGACTGATTCCCGAAAGGATATAGTTTATCTCCTCCTGACCAATACTAACCATCCCTTGAAAAAGCTCCAGTTTCTCACCACTCTTCTCGGTAATAGTCCAAAGGAAAAGAAGAGGAAGGATCACAACGATAAACAAATAGTAGCGATAATAAATACTATGAAACTTAATTCCTTTTTTCATCCTAAACGAAACTCCAACACTATGCCTTAAACCTGTCAAAAAGATCATGCTTCAATCCGAAACTCCAAAAGATGCCCCAAAAGTTCCTCCGCAGGTACAGCAAATTCCTCAGCAAGTTCCTTTAAACGTTCATCAATCAAGTACTTACTTTGCTTTTGATAACGCCTTAGTCGCTCTCCGTGAAGAAAGCTTTCGCTGATTCCATTGGGCTTTGCCCCTAACTTCCGCATCATGCCGATGGAAGCTTCATTGTCCGCATCCACCCGTCCTCTATAGACGGACTCTCCGGTACGGCGCTTTAAGGCCTTCATCAAAAGCCTTAAGCTTTCTGTGCCGATTCCCCGTCCTTGATACTGTTTTTTCAAGGAAATACACAGTTCCCAAGGACTTGACTGCAGATTTCGGATTCCACAATAGCCTAAGAATAGTCCATTAAATGAAAATATACTGTAATAGGCTCTATTCCTATAGTGAAAGCTGTTCCAAAGATTCTTTAAAAACCTCTGGTCGGAAAATGCCGCCTTAAAGAAGGAAGCATCATATTCCACTTCCATATACCCTTCCCTATCTTCTTCTGCAATTCCCAGCAGACAAAGGCTTTCTCCTTCCGCCAGAAGTTCTCCTTCCTTCGGCAAAATACTTTCGTCAAAGGGAGGATTTCTCTCCTCCAGAACTTCTTCCTCCGCGAAATGAAGTTCCTCCTCTAGTGCAGAAAAGAGGCTGCAAAATCGCTCTGCTGCCCCTTCCTTCTTGTCACCCTGTTCAATTTTTTCGATTTCTTTCAAACCTTCCAATATTTCCGAGAACAACATCTGTTCCTTCAAGTGAATATTTCTGTCCTCCTTCAGTACCTTCATAGCCACCCCTCTCTGTAGGTCGCCGTCCCACGCTCTATAATTCTCCAAGCCTTATTGCCGGAGAATATTTCTATACCGAAAAGGCTATCTTTCTAGCTTTAGGATACACCCAAGAGTATGGGATTTCTACACTTTAGAGCATAAAAGTTTTTTGCAATTCGACTAAAGGCTTAAATTATTTTTCCAATTTACATATTATGAGTTTTCTATGTCTATGGAATTCAAAGCGTGCCCAAATTTCAGACCTATGATGCACGAAAGACTCATTCTTATATTTGCAATCCCTTCCTTTATTCCTTAGACATAGAAAATCCTTTGTCCCGCTGCCTTCTTTAAGCGATTCATTAAGGCAAATCCTACTCCTTCTTCGGAATAGCACTCTCCCAAAATCAATTCCGCTCCCTCTTCATCTGCCTGCCGAAGCAGTCGAAACAAATTATGGGTCATGGATAGGGGTTCCTCTCGCCTACCTAAAATTTTCACCGTAAAACGACCATCCCCCTCATATAGGGAAGCAGTATCTTCTCCACAAAGAATCCAAATCTTTCTCTCCGGAGATACCGATAGTTCTTTTTCCCCATAAGAAAGGATGGCTTCCGCTATCAGCTTTTTCTCTTCCCCATACGGTATTTCATTTGCCTTTTGACTCTGATCAGAAAGCAGATTTTTCTTAAAGAGTATCATCTCCGCCTTAGGAGCATAGTGCCTGTATTTCATGCCGGGTGCCTTTGGGATAAAGCCCTCTGTCATGCTCTTTCCCAATAAAGTCGGGTCAATGGCCACCTTTTCCCCTAAAACTTCTTCCAAATCCTCTATCGTAATAGCTCCCGGACGAAGCAGGGTGGGACTGTCTTCACTTAAATCCACAATGGTGGATTCCACCCCGATGCCCACTGCACCGTCCTCTAAGATGCCCTCAATTCTACCGCCTAAATCCTCCAAAACATGGGCAGCCTCTGTAGGGCTGGGCCGGCCGGAAAGATTTGCGGAAGGGCCGGCAATGGGGAAGCCGCAGGCACGAATCAGGGCGAGGGTTAAGGCATTTTCAGGAGAACGAAGGGCTACGGTTTCCAGCCCTCCGGTGCTTTCCTTAGGCACAATGTCGGACTTTGGCAGTACCAGAGTTAAAGGTCCCGGCCAAAAGGCTTCCATCAGTTTCTTCGCCTTTTCCGGTAAAGCCTTCACCAAAGGGTAAACCTCTTCTATTGAAGAAACGTGCAAAATCAAAGGATTGTCGGAGGGTCTACCTTTAGCGGCATAAATCTTTTTTGCCGCTTCCTTATCCAAACCGTTCCCTCCTAAGCCGTATA
>CAUUUY010000242.1:0-3407 GCA_963548305.1 uncultured Oribacterium sp. | reverse complement strand
GGCTTATACCGACCGTCCGGGAATAAGTGTTACCGGACGGCTTACATCAAGACCATTAATCAATCGTTTTTCCAGAAGATCTATCATTAGTTTTACCGCCATCCTTCCTTTTTCCGCTACATCCTGGTAGACGGTTGTCAGTCTGGGATTACAATATTTCCCTAAAACATTGCCATCGAAACCTGCAATTCCAAGATCCTCAGGTATCTTGATTCCTGACTCATGAAAATAATGCATTGCTTCAACCGCAAATACGTCAGCAAGAAAAAATAACGCTGTTTTCTTGCCGATAAACTTACCCATCATTTTATAATTTTCACTTCTTTTCTGCTCCGTTTCATAAAGAAAAAGAAAATCATTTTGAAGAAACTCTTTTCCGGCTTCTTTCCAAGCCTCTCTGTAGCCCAACCAACGCTCGCGATCAACTCCTATATTTTTTCTGGCACAAACATATACTGACTCATAGCCTTTTTCAAGAAGATATTTCGTCATAATGTAACCGCCTTTTTTATCTTGTAAGCCTACATTTACATAATCCGAATTCTCTTTTTCAATCAAATCAATGGCAACAATCGGTTTATTTACCAGCGTTTTCAGCTTTATGTAATCTCTGTACATAAAAGTGATTGCGATAAGTCCGTCTACATTCCACGCCAGTGCCATATGAAAAATCTCTTCTAAACTTTCTGCCGCATATAACATCATATAATATCCGGCTTTACGAAGTGCTTCCTCCATCGCACCAATGAGATGACTATAAAATGTATCTGAGATAGCTGAATTTTCATAGTAGCATGAAGAATGAATCACAACTCCTATAATTTTTGAGCTGTGATTCTTCAAAGCACGAAGCCCCATTTTAGGGACATAATGGTATTCATCCAATAACTTCTGAATCTTCTTCGTATTCTCTTTTGACACTTTCTTCACATTGCCATGCAGAACATTATATACTGTAGTCATACTGACGCCTGCTATCTCAGCAATCTCTTTTATCATCATTGTGTACCTTCACACCTTTTTGACCTAACTAATATTCGTTATAAAAAAGCTAGCTAATTACATCTCCATCCAAGTCATAGATAACACATTTTTCAATCTCCAGGTCTCCACCCTCGGTGAAAAGTTTAATCTGATAAAGATCTTCAGGGAAGATAAGATTGGAAAAAACAAGCTCCCCCTCATTGACAAAGAGTTCTGATTGTGACACATCCAGTAATAGTCTTAGTGTGAGGAATTCTTTGCTAAAATCAAGTTTTGACTTATACTTTCCCGGAAATTTTTCATGTGGATTTATACCTGCATTTCTTCTATCCACAGTACAGGATTGTTCTTTCTTTGAGAATGTAATTTCCAATTGTTTCCCTTGTCCAGTTACCACCCTTATCCCGAATATAGCGGAATGGATTCTGTTTATCGGATAGGAAAGCTCCAGTTCTAACGCTTCCACATGATCTTTAAGTGTCCATTCCTCTCCTGCGCCCATATTCATTTTATGCATTTCCCTGCTGTTTTTTCTAAGTACATGCATCTCTTCTATGGGCTGCTGCCGCAAATGGAAGCTATTTCCGATTTTTTTCAGATATAATTCTCTAATGGAAGACATCTGTCCCTTAAAGGGATAAGTCGGTAATGCATCTCGATACTGCCAATTATCCGCCCAAGCAATCATAATTCTTCTTCCATTCGAAATGTTATTCCAGCTTACACCCGCATAGAAATCTTTCCCATAATCTAACCAGTTTCCTTCTTTTCCTTCCTCATCCGGTCTAAAACTTGTTCCATCAAACTCTCCGATAAAATATTTCATCCCGGTACCACCTGCAGGAGATCCGTCATTTATACTAATTACAAGAACCCATTTACAGGCTCCTGCATTTTCTGCTTTTAATGGAAAAAGATCCGGGCACTCCCATGTTCCTACATGATCTGTCGTAGAGCCCCTAAACAAAGACAGTTGCCTCCAGTGAATCAAATTTGTTGACTCATAAAAAAGGACACAATCCCCTCCTGTAACAACCATTATCCACTTGTCTTCATATCGAAAAACTTTAGGATCTCGAAAATCTTTTCTTTCCTCTGTGAGAACCGGGTTCTTCTCATATTTTTCCCAGCTTCTTCCTTTATCATAGCTGAAAGCTAAGCCCTGGCTTTGCCTCTCTGTTTCTCGTTCACAGTAAGTAAAGAAAGCAGCTAGTCTATGATTTTCTTCATCTACCACTGCACTTCCCGACCAAATTTGTCCATGTTCATCCGGCGCAATGGCATTTTCAAGTCTCTTCCAATGAATAAGATCTTCACTCACTGCATGCCCCCAGTAGATTTCTTCCAGTATATTGTATTGATGAAAAAGATGATACTCTCCCTCATAATATACCAGCCCATTCGGATCATTAATAATATATTTTTCTGCAGTAAAATGAAATTTAGGTCTGTATTTTTCCATATTTATACCATCAGGCACTCAAGATATGAGTGCCTGTCTTTCTGATACTGAATCTGTTTTTTATTGTGCTTGCTTTAATTCCTTAAAATCAGCTTTTAAGTGAGAAATCATATCATCAAAGCTATATTCTCCGCTAAAGTAACCTTGAAAATCTGCTGCCGCTTTAGGCTCGAATCCGGAAGGAAAGCCGCCCATTACCCATGAAGTTGTTTTGCCGGCATCAATATATCTCTTTACTTCTTGCGAAAGAGGATCGGAAATCTCTATTCCTTCATAATTCTTAAATGCCGGAACAAATCCCAACTCATTTACAACCAGTTGTTTTCCCTCATCTGACTGGAACAGCCAATTTAAGAAATCCTTTGCTGCTACTTTTACTTTTTCATCAGACTGCTTATTCACACACCAGTGAATAGAAATTCCGACAGAAATACAGTCTTCTTTCACGCCCTTTGTTGGAATAGGAAGCATCCCCATCTTATTTGCGATTTTCTCATCAATTCCTTTTAATTCTGGTCCGATCCAGTTTCCCTGTTGTACAACCGCAATTCGCTCAATAGCAAGACCTCCACCAATTTCTGTAGAATAATCCACTGCATTCAGCTTCGACAAATCATTTCTTGAGGGAGTATATTTTGTCTCAAGATCCAGCAATGCCTTTAAAGAATCTGCATACTTTAGTCCCAACTCATCAGAATTTCTTAGTTCTGTTGCACTTTTATATTCACAAGACAAAGGAACATTCAAAGTATGAAGCCCGGGAATCCAGGTCTCTTTTGCTGCATAATCTTCCACAGCTTCGAGTTGTGGATACTTATCCTTCAGTTTTCCACTATCAATCTGTTCCTGTAAGTTAGCAAAAGCTCTGTCGATTGCATCGTAACTGGTAAGAGTTGATGCATCAATTCCGGCATCTTTAAATATTTCTTTATTGTATACCAATCCATAACCTTCCACACTG
>CAUUUY010000241.1:0-3430 GCA_963548305.1 uncultured Oribacterium sp. | reverse complement strand
CTGTTGGATCCACCCTGAATCTTCAGAACAGTTCCCTCGAAAACCTGAGTTCTCTCTCTGTTACCCTCTTTAATCTTGTTGTATACCTTAACGGTATCTCCTGTGTTGAAGTCTGCCAATGCTTCTTTTCTCAGCTGAGCATCTTCAATTCCCTTAATGATTTCATAATTTGACATTTCTTTGTCCTCCATAATAATTCCATGTTCATACACGTCTTGCGTCAGCGGAACATATGATACGGTTTTCGTTTTGTCCTATTACAAAACAGCCCTAATAAATTACCACAAAGCCCTGGAAAATGCAAGCAAAATCCCTGCCTTCGCTTCATTTTTTCATCTTTTCCTCTTCTTTTTTTCGATAAAAAGCTCCGGATTTTCCTCTCTGTACTTTTCATACAGCTCAGGTCTTTGTTCCTTCGTGACTCTAAGACTTTCTTCCCACCTCCACTGCCGGATTTTTTTATGATCTCCGGAAAGAAGAATCTCGGGAACCTCTCTATCCTGAAAGCTTCTGGGACGGGTATATTGGGGATATTCCAACAGCCCTTGGGAAAAGCTTTCTTCTTCAAAGCTCTCCTTTTTGTTTAAAACCCCGTCCTGCAAACGAGCTATGGCATCAATCATGATGACGGCAGGGAGTTCTCCTCCGGTAAGCACATAGTCTCCTATGGAAACCTCTTCCACCTCCAGGATATCCAAGGCTCTTTGGTCTATCCCTTCATAATGCCCGCAAAGAAAGAGGATATGCTCCTCTTTGGCCAATTCCATAGCCATGCTTTGCTTAAATACCTTCCCCCTGGGAGAGCAGTAAATCACTCTATCCGGTCTTCCCTCTCTTTGCACCAAGTCCTCAAAGGCGGAAACAATGGGCTGAACCTGCATTAACATTCCAGCCCCTCCCCCAAAGGGCGCATCATCCACATGGCCGTGGGGATCCTCTGTAAAATCACGAATATTGACGCAATTTAAGGATAACTTCTCGTCTTCCATGGCTCTTTTCATAATGGAATGGGATAGGGCATTTTCAATCTGTTCCGGGAACAAAGTAAAAACTGTAAATTTGCTCATAGCTCCAGCAATCCTTCCATCAGGTGAATGGCAATACGATTGTCCTTGATTTCATATACCACCGGAGGAATATGAGGAATAAGAAATTCTTTTTCCTTTCCTTCTACGGAAAATACCAGGTTTGCCCCGGTTTCAATCACTTCCTTCACTTCTCCCAAGAGCTCTTTTCCCTCAATATAGACTTCCATTCCGATATAATCTCCAAGGAAAAACTCATTTTCCCCTAAAGGAAGAGCCTGCTCTCTTGGAATCATCAAAGATACGTTACGATATTTCTCCGCCATTTCCACAGAGTCAATTCCCTCCAGCTGTAAAAGCAGGAATTCTCCTTGAAAGCGAACGGACTTGATTTTTCTGCTTTCAGAAAAGGAAGTATCCCGAAGTCCCTGACTTTCTCTTCGTAAAATCAATTCCTTTAATTGGGTAAAGCGTCTCGGTTCCTCCGTGGTGGGATAAACCTTCATTTCCCCCTTTAAACCGTGGGGCTTCAAAATCGTTCCTACTCGTAGCTCTTTTAACATCTTTCCTCCCCTAGCGTGAAGAAAAGGTATGCCCTAAGACATACCTTCCCCTTACTGAATATCGATGGATATTCTGAGATTTTGCTTGGATGCAGCAGCATTCATGACAGAACGGATCGCCTTGGCGATACGACCTGAACGTCCAATCACCTTTCCCATGTCCTGCTCATTTACGGAAAGAGTCAGGTGGATTTCTCCCTCCTTCTCTTCCATCTCAGCATGAACATCTTCAGGAAACTGAACCAATGCCTTTGCAATGGTTTCCAGTAATTCCTTCACGACAGCATCCTCCTTTGAAATAAGACTTAGATGTCAAACTTCTTCAGAAGTCTTGCAACAGTTTCTGTTGGCTGTGCTCCGTTCTGTAACCACTTCTTTGTCTCTTCTGCGTCTACCTTAAATACTGTTGGCTCCTTAGTTGGATCATAGTATCCAAGCTCTGCAATGAACTTACCGTTTCTTGGGCTTCTGGAATCTGCCACAATAACACGATAGTAAGGTGCGTGAATCTGTCCCATTCTTCTTAATCTGATCTTAACTGCCATTTCTTTTCTCCTTTGTGTGTGTTTAGATAAATTTATTTCTACAGACTAGCTGTTGAAACGCTACATAAAATGCTTGATAAAAATGCAAGTTTCCTATCCTTTAGAAGGGGAATCCGCCGCCTCTTCCGAAGGGATTCTTCCCCATTCCCATTCCCGGGAAGCCGCCGTGCTTACCCTTCATGGAACCGCCGAACTGCTTCATCATTTTCTGCATCTCTTCAAACTGCTTTACCAGCTTGTTCACTTCCGCAATATCCACCCCGGCTCCCTGGGCAATTCTTTTCTTTCGGGAGGGGTTCATAAGCTTCGGATTGGCTCTTTCCTTAAAGGTCATGGACTGGATAATGGATTTTACCTGCTTCATCTTCTTCTCGGAATCCTCCAGATCAATCCCCTGCATAGCCTTGTTCATACCGGGAAGCAGCTTTAAAATTCCTGCAATTCCTCCAAGCTTTTGCAACTGATTCATCTGATCCAGAAAATCATCGTAGTTAAACTGTCCCTTGGACAATTTCCGAACGGATTCCTTGGCCTTTTCCTCATCCATTTCGCTTTGGGCTTTTTCAATGAGGGAAAGTACATCTCCCATTCCTAAAATGCGACCTGCCATACGGTCCGGATAGAAGGGCTCTAAATCAGAAAGCTTTTCTCCCATACCAAGGTAAAGAATGGGCTGTCCGGTCATCGCCTTAATGGATAGAGCCGCTCCTCCTCTGGTATCTCCGTCGCACTTACTGAGGATTACGCCGTCGACTCCCACTTCCTTACTGAAGCTTTCCGCAACATTTACCGCTTCCTGTCCGGTCATGGCATCCACAGTAAGGATGGTCCAATCTACAGGGACAGCTGACTTCATTCGCTTTAGCTCTTCCATCAGAGCATCATCAATCTGCAATCTTCCGGCGGTATCCAAAATCAAGAGGTTATAGCCCTTTGCCTTGGCCTCTTCATAAGCCTTCTTTGCAATTTCCTCCGGCTTAACCTGATTGCCTAAGCTGAAGAAAGGAATAGAAAGCTTTTCCGCATTGACACGAAGCTGTTCAATAGCCGCCGGTCTGTAAATGTCACAGGCCACCAGTAAAGGCTTCCTGTGCTGCTTTTGAAACTTTCCTGCAAGCTTGGCCGCAGTGGTGGTTTTTCCGGCACCCTGTAAGCCCACCATCATCAAAACCGTGATTTCACTTTGGGGACGAAGCTTTAGCTCCGTATTCTCCTCTCCCATCATCTTGGTCAGCTCGTCCCGGACAATCTTAATTACTGTCTGGGCCGGACTTAACGAGGAAAATACCTCTTCTCC
>CAUUUY010000240.1:0-3431 GCA_963548305.1 uncultured Oribacterium sp. | reverse complement strand
ACCAAGGATCTGGTAATGGCCTATGCGATTTTGGAAGGAGAAAGCTTTTAGATAATGTAATGAGAGTTTGATAAATGCTAAAAGATAGAATGAGATTTTGATAACTTCCAAAAGATATGATGGGATATAAAATCGAAAAGATATGATGGAATTCTGATAAAATCGAAAAGATATGATGAGAGTCTGATGAATTCTATAACTGCGGTAAAAATCTTACAAAAGAGGAACAGGATGGCTTCAACATGAAAATTTTTATTCCTAAACGAAATCCGGCTTCCCATAAGGGTTCCTATGGAAAATGTCTGATTATTGCGGGAGCGGAGGGAATGGCCGGGGCAGCTTATTTTGCGGCTCTGTCCGCCTATCGTACCGGTACCGGGCTGGTGAAGCTGTGCAGTGCAAAGAAAAATTGCGGTATTTTACAAAGCTTAATTCCGGAAGCCATTATTCTGTCTTTTCCGAAGGGAAAGGAGAATTTCCAAGAATTGGAAAAGACAATAGAATGGGCGGATTTTCTGCTGCTTGGTCCGGGAATGGGCACAGGGAAAGAGGCAGAAGAGCTATTGCGTTTGGTTTTGGATAAGGGAAGGGCTCCTTTATTGATTGATGCGGACGGACTCAATCTTCTTTCTCGGAATTCTGATTTGCAAGCTTTGGCAAAATCCTATGGAAGGAAATCTCTTTTATTCTTAACCCCTCATCTTATGGAGTTTTCCAGACTTTCCGGGAAAAGCCTTACAGAAATCGAAAATTGCGGAGGAGAAATTGCAAAATCCTTTGGAAAAGAGTACCATTGTATCTTGCTGTTAAAGTCTCACGATACCATGGTGATTTCTCCTGATGGGGAGCTTGTCTATCAAAGGAAGAGAAGCTGTGCTGCCCTAAGCAAGGGAGGCTCCGGGGATGTATTTGCCGGAAGCATAGCCGGAATTTACCTGATTTTAGAGGAAGAATCTAAGCGAAAAGCAAAGGCTGATTTATTGCAGACTGCATTTCCTTTAGAGGGCTCTAATAAGAAAAACTCTGATGTGGTAAAAGAAGATAGTTCTGTAATGTCAATAGGGCAAGGCTGTAAAGCGGCGATTTTGTCCTGTGAGGCGCAGATTTTAGCCGGAGAGCTGGCTGCCAAAGAATGGGGAGAACATGGAGTCCTGGCTGAAAACATTGCTAATGCCATGGGCAAGGCTCTGGATCGTTTGGAAGAGCAAGGATGCTTGATAGACCAAAGCTAAAACAGGGAAGACAAAGCGTGAATCAAGAAATCTGACAAACTAAGACGAAGTAAAGAAGACGGTAAAGAAAACGGTAAAGAAAACGGTAAAGAAGACGGTAAAAGAAGACGGTAAAAGAAGACGATAAAAGAAGGTAAAGCAAGAAATGTGTTTGGGAAGAGAAAGCTACGGCAGAACCTATGCAGTAGTGGAGTTAAGTTATTTACAGGATAATATCAAAGCAGTGAAATCTCATCTTCGGAAGGGAATGCAGTTTTGTGCCGTAGTGAAAATGGATGCCTATGGTCATGGAATCGTGGAGGTAGCCCGAGCTGTAGAGGAAGAATGTGCTCTCTTTGGGGTGGCTACCATTGAAGAAGGAATTATATTACGAAAGGGAGGAATCACAACGCCCATATTGATTTTGGGAGTGGTTCCCAAGGGGCAGTATAGAAGTCTTTGGCACTATGATATTATGCCCTCTCTGTTCACCAGGGAGCAGGGAGAAGCTCTATCCGCTATTGCCAAGAAGGAGGGAAAGAGTCTGCCCTGTCATTTGGCTTTGGACACCGGGATGGGAAGAATCGGCATTCAGGTAGAGAAAGAGGGCGCTGTAGAGCTGGGACTGGAACTTTTCTCCCTGACCGGAATTGAAATCTGCGGTATTTTTTCTCATTTTGCCTGTTGTGACGATAGGGATAAGTCTTATACGGAGATGCAGGAAAGGCGTTTTGCAGACTATCTTAAGGCTTTAGAGGAGAGGGGAATCAAGCTTCCCCTCTGTCACCTTTCCAACTCTGCGGGAATTTTAGAGGGACGGGGAGTACAGTACGATATGGTGCGGGACGGCATTGCAATGTATGGGCTTTATCCCTCCAAGGACATGGAAAGGAAGCTAGCCTTGAAACAGGTTCTCTCCTGGAAGGCTAAAATCAGTCATATTAAAGAAGTTCCGTCAGGAGAAGCCATTTCCTACGGTGCAAGCTTTATCGCCAAAGAACCCATACTGGTGGCAACTGTTCCGGTGGGCTATGGAGACGGGTATCCCAGAGTTCTTTCCAATAAGGCGAAGGTTTTAGTAGGAGGAAAGCCTTGTCCCATTCTTGGCAGAGTTTGTATGGATCAGTTTATGGTTGATGTGAGCCATACAGAGGCGGAAATCTTTCAGGAAGTCACTCTTCTGGGACAGGAGGGAGAGGAAGAGATTTCTCTTTATGATTGGGAGGAATGGGGCGTTTTTTCCTATGAATTCCTCTGCAACCTGGGAAATCGAGTGCCGAGAGTTTACAAAATGAAGGGAAAATGGGTGGGAACCTATGATCCCCTGTCTTCCTTGCATATCGAGGAGTATCAGGAGGAAGAAGGCTAAATCCGGGAATAAGCCTATTAAGCTACTATGCGGATGAAGTCAAAACCGGAACAAAATGTTCTAAAAAATTCAGAGACCCCGAGGCAAGGGAGTGGCTCACTTTGTGGAACGACTTGTTTTTTGGAAAAAAACTTGCATAGAAGGGGAAGACTGGATAATATAGAAAAATATTATAGAAAGTAGGAGATAAGCATGTCAGGACATTCAAAATACTCAAACATTAAAGCAAAGAAAGAGAAAAATGATGCCGCAAAGGGAAAGATTTTTACCATTATCGGTCATGAGATCGCCTTAGCCGTAAAGCAGGGAGGAGCAGATCCTGCCAGCAACTCCAAGCTAAAGGACGTTATTGCCAAGGCGAAGGCTAACAATATGCCCAACGATACCATTCAGAACGGTATCAAGCGTGCAGCAGGTGCTTTGGATACAGTGAACTTTGAAGAGCTGCAGTATGAGGGCTACGGGGTAAACGGTGTAGCCATTATCGTTAAGGTATTGACCGACAATAAGAATCGTTCCGCAGCGGATGTTCGTTCCGCCTTCACAAAGGGAAAGGGAAGTCTGGGAAGCCAGGGCTCCGTGTCCTTCCTTTTTGAGGAAAAGGGACAGATTATTCTGGATAAGGAAGAAATGGAAGACTTAGGCCACGATGCGGAAGCCTTGATGGATATGGCGATTATGGCCGGTGCCGAGGATTTACTGGAAAGAGATGATTACTATGAGATTCTCACTGACCCCACCGAGTTTTCCTCCGTACGAGAAAAGCTGGAGCAGGAGAACCTGCCTATGGCGGAAGCCGACGTGGTTATGATTCCGGGAAATACCGTTTCCGTAACCGACGAAGAAGCGGT
>CAUUUY010000239.1:0-3491 GCA_963548305.1 uncultured Oribacterium sp. | reverse complement strand
ACAGGATAAGTCGGATAGGGAATCTGTGAAAAAACCGAAGCGTCTTCCCTTCTTCCTGCCATTGGTACAGGCCATTTTGTTCTTCAGCATTCGCAGCCTGGCCATCGGTTCCTTTGTACCGAAGGGAACGGGAGGAACGGAGGTACAAGACGGATTTTCTCTGACGAAAGCTCTGTCCCATGCCTTTTCTCAGGTATTTTATATTTTTGGCATTCAGGCGGGGCCGGATTACCTAGCGGGAATTCCCTGGGAAGAAGTAGGCAGAAAGCATCGCTATGTCATTTACGCTTCCATTGCAGTTTTAGCCTTTAGCATTCTTCTGGCTCTGGTTTTTGCCATTCGTAAGGGCAAGCTGAAAAAAGAGTTTTTTGGAAAAAATCTTTTGTTCTTATGCTTTATTGCCCTTTGCATCGGTTGCTCCTCCATTACTATCCGGGTGGAAATGCGTTGGGTTTATGTAAGCTTTGCGGCGGCTCTTTTATACTTTGCCTATCTGTTGGGAAATACCGGCATGCCGATTCCCACATTTTTCGCCCTGCTCTTCGTTTGCCTGCGATTCCCGGCGGAAATGAAATATCGTGAGTCCTTCCCCAGAATTTACTTTTGGGAGGATCAGGATCGGATGAACTCCTTGGCTGAGCAGACTATAGGAAAGTACGGCCGGGATTATGTTTTGGGAAAACAAGTTTATATTTTGGAAAATAACTACAAGATGAGTAAGTTCTACGGAGATACTTTCTTCCAGGTCTTTGACCCGGAAATGTCCGGACAAGGCACAAAGATTCACTTCATCAAGGACTTTAGGGAACTTCCGTCGGAAGCGAACTTCTACAACAGTCTTGTTTTAAAGGAAGTGCCGGAAGAAAGGGCCTATAGGGATATTACCCAGGAGGTATTTCCCAACCTCTGATGTTAAAAGATTCTCCGGATCGGAGAAAGGATTAATCTGATTTTTGAAATGTAGAAGTGAAAATAGATTTGCTTCTATGCTTTGAAAGCAGAAAAATTAGAGCAGTTTGGCCAATATCATAGACTTGCTTTAAAACTGTATTTATGAAAAATGGCTTTGCGCCAAAGGACTATATAAAAGGTGATACATAGCGGAGAAAGGAAGGGAAAGCATGGCAGAGCATGAGGGACAAAATAGAAATATACCGGTGGCCGGGGCAGAAGTTTCTATGGCACCGACTTCCGGCGTGGAAGCCTCCGGAGAGCAGGCTTTTGATGCGAAAAGTTCCGACGTAAAAGCTTCCGGAGAGCGGGTTCCCTTAGGGCAAGGTTTTGGGGCATCATCTTCGGGTAAGCATCTGTTTTCCAAGGGGAAAGAAGGGAAGCTCCCTATTGCTTTACTACTCCTTTCTTTCCTTATGGCCCTTGCCATTCTCTTTTATGTTCTTCTAAGCACTACGGATGTTTTGTATTCCGACTATATCCGGCTGGTAAATTCCTATTTGGGAAAGCCCTTTCAGCTTGGAGATTTGCTGCAAAAGGATATTTTAACCAGAATTCCCTTGACCTATTTCTTTCGGGAAATAAACCGTTATTCTTTCGGTTATACCCTGATTTTTGACCGGGTACTTGGGGTACTGGGACTATTCTTAGCCAGCAAACCCTTACTGCTTTTTATGAGAAAAAAACAGTTGCCCTTTTCACAGCAGCTTCTGTTTTTACTTCTTTTTTACAGCTTAAATAAGTGGGAAATGCTTTTAAACGGCTCGGGATATATCCATTTTCTGGCCTTTTCGGTATTTTATGACTATTTCTATGCTTTGGATCAGGCCTTCAGCAAGAAAAGCTCCTTGCTTGTTCTATCGATTTATCCGCCATTTATTTTACTGGTGGCAGGGCCATACTGCTTGGCGGTATTCCTTTCCTGCTTTGCTCTTTTCTTCTTTTTAATGTTGGGAAAGAAGCTCTGGGATATGAAGGGGACGATTCTTCTCCTTATTTCCAATGGACTTTGCCTCTTTCTGTACCTTCTCAGCAATCACTATGCGGTGTATGAATATGCCGGGGCGGAAAGCATTTCCCTAAGGGAGGTACTGCAAAATCATCTGCTTTTTGTGGTGAAATTTATCTTTTACGGCTTTTCCTCTATGCTTGTTTCCGGGGAAAATCTGGAGGCACTTCTTAGAGAGGGAGTGCTACAGGGAAAAGGAATTGTTCTGATTGGCGCGTTTGTGCTTTTCTTTTATGTTCTTATGATACTGTTGTATCTTTGGAGGTTTTTTGCATCTTCCGGAAATGGAGGAGGAAAGGCATTTGCCGGGAAGGGAAAGGAAGGCCTTTCTTCGGAGCAGAGGCAAATGGCTGAGCAAAAGCAGACAGATAAGAATGCTTTGACAGGGGAAAATGTTGGAGAGTCTTTCTACTTTGGTTTACTGCCGGGACTACTGCTTCTTCACGGCTTAGCCAGTCATGCTCTGGTTTTCCTTACCCGCTATATGTTTTTAAAGGAAAGCTATGCCTTTCAAAGCCGTTATGCTCTGCAATACCAAAGTGCTTTGTTGGGAGCATTTTTGCTCTTGTTCTTGTGGAAAAATGAGAACCGAGCAAGTTCGGGACAGAAATCAGGAACAGCACAGGGCAGACTTGCCTTTTGCCTCCTGATTAGCGGAATCTTCCTTTTGGGAACCCTGTGGACAGATAGCAGTGAATGGGGAAAATCCATGTATCGGCGGGAACATTATGAGCGTATGTGGAGCTATTCCCATGACCTTTCCGCCTATTCCGATGAGGAATTGGAAGATGTTTTTGAGTATCACCATGGCGGAGAGCGAATTCGAAAGGCCTTTGCTATCTGGGAGCAGGTGAAAAAGGAGTGGAGAGAAAGAAGGTAAGAAGCTAAGTTCCACGCTCCAACGGTAGATGCAATAGCTTTCATGGGGCAGATAGATAAGGCCCTGCAAGAGCAGATAGATAAGTTCCTAACCCCGCATTGACAGAAAACTGCCGGATAGGTAAAATAGTAGCGTTCTGTTGTTCCCTTAGTTAAATGGATATAACAAGCGCCTCCTAAGCACTAGTTGTGAGTTCGATTCTCGCAGGGAACATGTGTTCTTGCAGCAATGATTAGAATTTCTCATTGCTGCAATTTTTGTTTTTACAACAGAGTTTGAGTGTGTGCAAGAGTAAGAGATTATGTGTAAAGCAGTTGTATTATCATTTCATAGATTGATATTTTGAATATTTTGAAAGAGGGCATAAAGTGCAGTACAAGAATATCAAAAAAGAATGTGAAGAGCTTTGGGCAAAAAATAAATATTATGTGCTGAGCAAATCCCATAAGGCATATCTGGATATCCGAGAGTATTTGAAAGAAAAGGAAGTGGATATTGCATATCTACAGGGAAAAATACAAAGCGTAAAGGATATAGAAGAGAGTAAAAAAGATTTTAATAATGCCATTCTTCATGTATGGGGATATTTCAAAAAAGACGCAAGTGAAACGGATAAACAAGGATTATTTGAGATATTAGAAGAATATATGA
>CAUUUY010000238.1:0-3493 GCA_963548305.1 uncultured Oribacterium sp. | reverse complement strand
CAACCCGCTCTTTGTGTCTCCCTCCAATCATAAATATGACACCCAGGATTATGACCATATTGATCCCCATTTGGGAAGAATTGTGAATGACGGGGGTAAGGTTCTACCAAAGGGGGAAACAGACAATAGAGAAGCCTCTAAATACAGCATTCGCAGTACGGATAAAGAGAATCTGGAGGCCAGTGATACCCTGTTCCTACTTTTTGTGGAGGCCTGCCATAAGAGGGGAATGCGAGTGATTATCGACGGCGTTTTTAATCACTGCGGTTCCTTCCATCGCTATATGAATGCTTCCTATTTCTACAAAACCGATGAGGGCTCACCCTATCCTAAGGGAGCTTATGAAAGCTATTACAGTCCCTATCTGGATTACTTTCATTTTGCGAAGGAAGAAGAGAGTGATTGGCCGGAAAATGACAGCTACGAAAAGTGGTGGGGAAACGACACTCTGCCGAAATTGAATTATGAAAATGCCCCTAAGCTGGAGGCGGAAATCTTAGCGATTGCCAAAAAATGGGTTAGTCCTCCCTTTTCCTGTGACGGATGGCGCCTGGATGTAGCGGCTGATTTAGGGCACAGCGAAGCCTATAACCACAGATTTTGGAAGAAGTTCAGAAGAGCCGTGAAGGAGGCCAATGAAGAGGCGGTAATTTTAGCAGAGCATTACGGAAATCCCAGTGCATGGCTGAAAGGGCAGGAGTGGGACAGCATTATGAACTATGATGCCTTTATGGAACCGGTCAGCTGGTTTCTTACCGGTATGGAAAAGCATTCCGACCGGGCTGAGCCGGAGAAATTCGGAGATGGGGAGCTGTTCTTTAACACCATGCGTTATAATATGGCGAAGCTTCCGGAAAATGCTTTAGATGCTGCTATGAATCAGCTGTCTAATCATGATCATTCCCGTTTCTTAACCAGAACCAACAGAAGAGCCGGTAGAATGAAAGACGGCTTTGATGATGCGGGAATCGGCATTGACTTCGGTCTATTCCGTTTGGCAAGCATGCTTTTGTTTACCTGGCCGGGAGCACCCACCCTGTTCTACGGAGATGAAGTAGGCGTATACGGATGGACAGAGCCGGATTGTCGTAGACCTTACCCTTGGGGAAAGGAAGATTTGGAGCTTTTAGAATATCATCGCTATCTGATTTCCCACAGAAAGGCATCCAGCGCCCTTAGAACCGGAAACCTTATGCTTCTGAAAAGCGGAAGAAACTGGGTTTCTTATCTTCGATGCAGTGAACATCAAATCGCTCTGATTATTATTTATTGCGGAGATGAGGACTGTACTTTGGATATCCCCCTTTGGAGAGCATCCGTTACGGATAAGATGGAGATTCGAAGAGTGCTGAAAACCGATGGAAGAGGCTATAACGCAGGACAAACCAAGCGTTATACGGAAAATGGCATCCTTTCCAGTAGGTTGAGGGCAAAGACAGGAAAGATTTACCTCATCGACTTTTAGTCTTTACAGGAATTAGAAAATACAAGAATCAGAAAACGAGTATCCCACACTACGCGTGGGATACTCGTTAAGAATAAAAAAAGAGCTACAGAAGAGATTAGAATTCAGTTCTGTAACTCTTTTTGTTTTGTTATTCGGATACCACAAAAGCGGAAAGCTTATCTTCCACGAATTTAAGACGCTCTACCGGTACGGAAAGCTCATGAACCTTTCCCACTCCGAGATACAGAATCCCTAAAATGGATTTTGCGTCTACGCAACGGTTTCCGTCGCATAAATCCATATCAAAATTGAAGTCTCCTGTAACCTCCACAAATTCGTTTACACTGTCCGCATTGGGAATCATAACGTGTAATGTTTCCATTCTTATCCTCCTTGATGAAATAGACCCTTATCCTGCTATTTTTTCTTTAAAATTAAATCCATATAGTATTACGACAAAGCAAATGAAAAAATAATAGTATTGCATTATGAATTTTATCATGGCTTTTTTAGGAGAATAAGAAGAGATTCTAAAAATTCCGGAACAATTCCTAAAAAAACTATTTTTTCTGTCTCTTTCGCTTTTCAAACATAAGGTCACGTTTCGCCTTTTGTTCTCGACTAAGATCCTTTGTGTGCTTTAACATTCTTTTTCTTCTTCTGGCTCTGTAGAATTCTTCCCTTCTTTGGAAAAGATAGAGGAAGAGAAGAGAGAGAAGCACAACAGCGAAAATAGCAAAAAGAATTTGAAGCACCCGTACAATAGGCTTTTGCAGGATGATTTTTCCTGCCTTCTTATCGAAGACAATGGGTGCGTGGTTTATTTTTTCCATAGCTGTGGATTCTTCCGCCTTGCTTTCATTTTCCTGATTTTCCATGGCTACGGAGATCTGCTTGGGAATATTCTCCGCCTTCTTTAAAGAAGTATTGGGAAGATCCTTGTTGTCTTCCTCTCTTTTAGAATCCTCCAGGTACACATAGGCCGTGCCTACCGTTCTTCCATCGTACTGATAGAGAATCTTGGCTACTTTCCCACTGGCTTTTTCCTCCTCGCTAATATCGTAGGATAGGGTAGAGGCAATATCCGTTATGGGAATATTTTTGGGAAGACAAATCTGCTCATCTCTTCCTACGGTAAAATGCAAAGCCTCCACCAAGGGAAGTCCATCCACCGTCCAAGGATTTTCCAACTGGGCAAAGCGCTTATCATTGCTTTCCGCAGGATAAGAGTTGAAATTGGCAAAGCCGAAATCGAAGAGCTTTTTGCTGTCCCGATACTGGGAATTATGACCGTTTAAGATAACACAAATTAGGGTAGTATCCCCTCTTTTGCAGGCTGTCACCAAGGTATTTCCGGCAAGAAGGGTATATCCGGTCTTTCCGGCGAATACACCGCTGTAATACTCCTTATTGCTTTTCTTCATCATCTTATGGTGAGCATAGATGGTATTTTCCGGGGCATTGGGATCCGGATACTTAATCAAGGGGCCGTGGGTGTAAACCTGGGTAGCATCAATCTGGCAAAATGTCGGATTGCTTATGGCGTACTGCATGATTTTTGCCATATCCAAAGCACTGGTGTAATGTTCCGGATTGTTCAGTCCGGAGGGGTTGGTAAAATGAGAATTCGTACAGCCAATTTCCGTAGCCTTTTGGTTCATCAGCTCCGCAAATTTTTCGTTGGAGCCGGCCACATGCTCTGCCAGAGCATTGGCACAGTCGTTGGCGGAATGAAGCAGCAGGGAGTAAAGACAGTCTCGAACACTCAGCTTATCTCCCGGAGATGCGGCAATGACAGTGGAATTGTTTTCCAGATTTCCTCTGGTGGCTTCCTGGGAAAATGTGACCTTTTCTTCCAGATTTTCCACATGCTCCAAGACAACGATGGCGGTTAAAACCTTGGTGATGGAGGCGGGAAAGTAGTGGGTATTCTCATTTTTGGCATAGAGAATGGTGGAGGACTTGGCATCCATCAGCAAAGCGCCATCAGCCTCAATTTGGTCTACACAAGTGGGCCAGGTATCCGCCAGAGCTTGTTGAGAAAAC
>CAUUUY010000237.1:0-3500 GCA_963548305.1 uncultured Oribacterium sp. | reverse complement strand
TCTTCCCCCTTATTTCTATTTTTTGCAAGCTCGCATCCCTAAGTTTCGGAAAGCCCAAAGCTTCCCGGGAAGCCATCCAATCTTCCATCATGCTTCCCTTTCTTCAGAAGCCGTCTGCTCTGAATTCGCATTCCCCGAAGACATCTGCTCTGAAATCAGCTTCTCCGGAAAGGCCTTCTTCTGAAAGGCTCTCCAGTCAAAGACCCTCTCCACCGCCGCAATGGCCACTTCCACCTCGTCCCGCTCCGGCTCCTTGGTGGTTAAGCCCTGCATCCACATACCGGGAATAAAGAGCAGTCGGGTAATGGGATTGTCCACCATTCCCACCAGACGAAGCACCTCGTAGCTGATGCCCGCAATCACCGGAATCAAAAGCAGTCGGGAAAGAATCTTTAAATACAGGCTGTCAAAACGCAAAAACATAAACAGAAAGATAGAAATCATCATTACATAGACAATAAAGCTGGTGCCGCAACGCTTATGCTCCTTGGAGGAAGCCATCACATTGTCTACAGTCAAGTCCAGCCCATGCTCCACACAGTTAATGCATTTGTGCTCCGCCCCATGGTATTCAAAAGTCCTGCGAATATCCTTAGCCCGGGAAATCAGTTTAATATAGAGAACAAAAATCAAAATACGAAGTAAGCCTTCCAAAAAAGCCAAGGCCGATTCAATAGGAAGAAATTTCTTCACAAAGCTTAGCAAAATGGTGGGTAAAGCCACAAAAATAAACAGAGCCATGGCAAAGGAAAAGACCATCACCAGGACGGAAAGCACCTGCTCCACCTTCTCTCCGAAAAGCTTGTCCAAAAGCTGTTCCAGCTTTCCCGGCTCGCTTCCCTCATCATCCTCATAAAAGCTGGCACTATGGCTAAGGCACTTCATCCCCAATGCCATAGAATCATAAAAGGATAAAATTCCCCGCAAAAAAGGAAGACGAAAGAAAGGGTATCTGTCCGTTAATGACAGATACTCTCCCTGTATCACGTCAATACTGCCGTCCGGCTTCCTTACCGCAACGGAATAGTCCTCTTTATTCTTCATCATAATGCCTTCGATCACTGCCTGACCGCCGATACCGCTATATACCTGTTTTTCCAAAATTCTTCCTTTCCAAAGCTCTTACTATCCGGCTATACAAAAAGATTTCTATTCTTTCTTTTCTATTTTGAAAATAATCTCCTAGCTCCAAGCATTTTCAAAACACACAGAAGTTTCAACGGGACATAAACGAATTATCTTTCCGGAATAGGAAGAATTATACTAAAGTACAGGGCTTTGAACAATCGTTCCCAAGAAAGTATCACGATTTTTTCATATTTAGCGGATGCCTTTCTCTGCACCTTCCCTGCAGCATCCTTTTTAACGAAGTAATACCGCAGGGTGTAACGCCAAGCTTCCTTCATTAATAATAAAAAAACAGGGCCGAGGCCCTGCTTCTTACTGCTGCTGCATTCCAAACTTCTTATTGAACTTATCGATTCTACCCTTAGCGGATGCCAGCTTCTGGTTTCCTGTGTAGAACGGATGGCACTTGGAACAGATTTCCACGTGGATTTCCGGCTTTGTGGATCCTGTTACAAATGTGTTTCCACAGTTACATGTTACGGTTGCCTGGTGATAAGTTGGATGAATACCTTCTCTCATTTTCTCCCTCTTTCTGCATGATTGCCAACCATGCGGTTCGTCTATCCCTCTTGGGGATTACTTAGTTTTCATAATACAAGTGCTTTCCTATAGGAATAGCGACCTGTCGGGGCGTACCCCTTAGCCGTACCAAGATAGCACAAAGTCTGCAGAAAGGCAAGTCTTTCTTCCCAAAGATCCCGATAGATTCATGTTCACAATGTTCCTATAGAATGCCTCTATAAAATTTATTACTCGTAAAGTAATTGCTTATAATCTTATAATTGCTTATTTTTTCTTTTTCCTGTAAAATTTTAAGAGTTTAATTTGGAGGAATCGGTTAGGAAAATCCCCCTCCCCCGTCAGTGAAGGAGCATAATTTTTTCATGAAAAACAACGAAAACGGCAAGTTACTTTTACATCATTTTCTCCCGAACTGGGAGCGTTATCTTTTAATGTCCATCGTTCCTATTTACTTTATGCTCATCAGCCTTACCCAGCAAAATCCCTTGAGCATTTTTGAAGGTGTGCGGGAAATCATTGTACAACCGGATATCTTGATTACGGACTATTTTGTGGTAGGCGGCGTGGGAGCGGCCTTTTTCAATGCGGGATGCCTCACCATCATTTCCCTGGGCTTACTCTGTATCGCCAAATCCAATTTTGACGGAAGCTGTATCATGGCCTCCTGCCTGATGTTCGGCTTTTCTCTTTTCGGAAAGAATCTTTTAAATATCTGGGCGATTATTCTGGGCTATGCCCTTTATGCCAAAATTCACCGGGTGCCCTTCCGAAAATATCTTCATATCGGGCTTTGCGGCACCACCCTCTCTCCGATTATCACCCAAATTCTTCTGATTCCCAACCTGCCGAATCTTTTACAGCTTCTGCTGGCTCTTGCGGTAGGACTTGTCATCGGTTATGTTTTGATTCCCATTTCTTTACATACCAAGCACGCTCACATGGGCTATTCCCTGTACAATGCCGGCTTCGCCTGCGGTATTATCGCCACCATCATCATTTCCCTGATGAAATCCTTCGGGGTAAAAATCGAGTCCCGACTGGTTTGGGATACCGGCCACAGACTCTTCGGCTTCTACAGTCTGCTGGCGCTCTTTCTCACCTTGATGCTCCTTTCCCTTTTCTTCGGAAGAAAGGAAACGATTCTTGGCTATCGGGATATCTTAAAGGAAAGCGGACAGGGCAATCCGGACTTTTTAAAGAAATATGGGGACTATCCTACCATCTTCAATATGGGGGTAAACGGTCTTGCCATGACTTTGATTCTCTACATTTTAGGCGGAGACTTTAACGGTCCTACCATCGGTTCCATCTTCTGTCTGGTGGGCTTTAGCGCCACCGGAAAGCATCTCCGAAATATTTTACCGGTAATCTTCGGCGTAATTCTTGCCGGAAGCCTGAAGGTTTGGTCCGTGCAAGATCCCAGTTCCACCCTTACCCTGATTCTTGTGACCACCCTGGCTCCCATTGCAGGGGAATTCGGCATTTTCTGGGGAATGGTGGCCGGTTTTCTCCATTCTTCCGTTGCCTTAAATGTTGGAATTCTATATAATGGGACAAATCTTTATAACAACGGCTTCGCAGGAGGAGTGGTGGCGATTTTCCTTGTGCCCATCATCCTCGCCATCAAGGACAGACAGAAGCCTATGGCGATTTATGATGAGGAAGCGAAGAAACTTGCCATCAAAGACAAGCTTTTTGACAAGCCGGAGGTAAAGCTTCCGAAAAATATCTTCTGGAAATAGAGAGTAAGAGGAATTCTATGCAAGAAAATAGAGAAAAAGTCATTGTACAAACCAGTATTATCGGAATTCTGGCCAACCTGTTTCTGGCCGGCTTTAAAGCAGGAGTTG
>CAUUUY010000236.1:0-3537 GCA_963548305.1 uncultured Oribacterium sp. | reverse complement strand
TCATCATGTAAAATCAAAGGATAGTTTTTTAACAATATCCAAAAAGGGGGAAACAGTTATGGCAGACAAGAAATTAGTAGAGCAAATTACTTCCCGTGAGGAAGATTTTGCGCAGTGGTATACGGACGTAGTAAAGAAAGCGGAGCTTACAGATTATTCTTCTGTAAAGGGCTTCATGGTTATTCGACCGGCAGGCTATGCTATCTGGGAGAATATCATGGCGGCTCTGGATTCCCGTTTTAAAGCTACAGGTGTACAAAACTGTTCTATGCCGCTTTTAATCCCCCAGTCCTTATTAGAAAAAGAGAGTGAGCATGTGGAAGGTTTTGCCCCGGAAGTAGCATGGGTTACCTCCGGCGGTTCCAAGAGACTGGAGGAAAGACTCTGTGTACGTCCTACCTCCGAGGTGCTTTTCTGTGACTATTATTCCAAGGTGGTAAAGTCCTATCGTGACCTTCCTCAGCTTCTGAACCAGTGGTGTTCCGTAGTGCGTTGGGAGAAGACCACCAGACCTTTCTTAAGAACCAGAGAGTTCTTATGGCAGGAGGGACATACCGTTCATGCTACGGCAGAGGAAGCGGAAGAGAGAACCCTTTTAATGCTGGACATCTATGCGGATGTTTTGGAAAATGAACTGGCGATTCCTGTTGTGAAGGGTCGTAAGACCGATAAGGAGAAGTTTGCCGGTGCGATTGCTACCTATACGGTAGAAGCTTTGATGCATGACGGACAGGCCTTGCAGTGTGCTACCTCCCACAACTTCGGAGACGGCTTTGCCAAGGCATTCCAGGTGCAGTATTTAAGCAAGAACAATACTGTTGAGCCGGTACACCAGACCTCCTGGGGAATTACCACAAGAACCATCGGTGCTTTAATCATGGTTCACGGGGACGATTCCGGATTGGTTCTTCCTCCTCGTATTGCTCCTGTACAGGTAAATATCATTCCTATCCAGCAGAATAAGGAAGGGGTACTGGACAAGGCCTTTGATTTGATGAACAGCTTAAAGGATGCAGGACTTCGGGTGAAGGTGGATGATTCCGATAAGACTCCCGGATTTAAGTTTGCAGACAGTGAAGTAAGAGGAATTCCTCTTCGTCTGGAAATCGGACCGAAGGATATCGAAGCGGGACAGGTAGTACTGGTAAGAAGAGACACCAGAGAGAAGATTGTGGTATCCTTTGAGAATCTTGTGGAAGAAAGCAAGAAGCTTTTAGAGCAGATTCAGAAGGATATGTATAATAGAGCATTGACTTTCCAGAAGGAAAGAACCACTGATGCCAAGAGCTTGGACGAATTGGTAGCCTCTCTGGATAAGAAGCCCGGATTTGTTCGCGCCATGTGGTGCGGTTGCAGAGAGTGTGAGGAGAAGCTTAAGGAGTATTCCGGTATTACCTCCCGTTGCATCCCTGCAAAGCAGGAAAAGATTGCCGACACCTGCGTGGTATGCGGAAAGCCTGCTACAAAGATGGTTTACTGGGGAAGAGCTTATTAAAAAACAGTACGGGATTGACCTAGTGCATAAGCCTTACGAAAGAATTGACGCTAAAAAAGGAAAATGGATGAAAGATCCTAAAGCAATACAAATCACCGTTCCCAAAGGGGTAGAACTCATTATTCGGCAGATTGAGCAGGCAGGGTATGAAGCCTATGCTGTCGGAGGATGTGTTCGGGACGCCCTTTTGGGACGAGAACCTGAAGATTGGGATATTACGACTTCTGCTAAGCCGGAGGTCGTAAAATCCCTTTTTTTGCGTACCATTGATACGGGAATCGAGCATGGCACCGTGACGGTTCTGCTTAGTGCCCGGGAAGCCGGAGAGGGAGACAGAGCCTTTGAGGTAACCACCTACCGGGTAGACGGCATTTACGAGGATGGGCGCCATCCCAAGGCGGTATCCTTTACCGGAAGCCTGGAAGAGGATCTGGCCAGAAGGGATTTCACCATCAATGCCATGGCCTACCACATGGATCGGGGCATCATAGACTGCTATCATGGACAAGAAGACCTTGAAAATAAAAGGGTTCGCACCGTGGGAAGGGCAGAGGAACGCTTTACGGAGGACGCCCTTCGTATGATGCGGGGAATTCGTTTTTCCGCCCAGCTGGATTTTCAGATAGAAGCGGACTGTCTTCAGGCCATGCTGGCTCTTCGGGAAAATCTCGGGAAGGTTTCCAAGGAACGCATCGCAGTGGAGTTGGTGAAGCTTTTATGCAGCCGTCACCCGGATCGGGTGAAGTTGCTTTTTTCTACCGGCCTTTCCGACTTTGTGACACGGCATTTTTCAGAAATCGAGAAGCGGGGGATTCCTTCTCTTTTGGGCAATGCCAAGGATAAGAAGTACCTGCGCTTGGGGCTTCTGCTAAGGCATCTGCCGGAGTACGCCAAGGAGATTTTGGAAGAGCTGAAGCTGGATCGGGAATGTATTGCTCAGGCTTCCGACTTTGTGGAGCTCTTTTCTTTGGAAGAGGCGGATTCTCCCTATGCCCTTCGGAAACGGCTTTCTCGGTACGGACTTGAACTGATTCAGGACTTTTATGATACCAAGGCGCTCCTTTTGGAAAATGTTTCCAATACCCCGGGAAAGGCTATGGCGGAGCAGGTGCAGCTTCGCCTTTCATGGCTTCAAAAGATTCAGGAGGAGGGGGATTGTTATACCCTTTCCAATCTGGCAATTAAGGGAAAAGATTTACTGTCTATAGGAGTGCAAGCCGGGCCGGCTATGGGAGAACTTTTGCATCAGGCTTTGGATTATGTGATGCTGAATCCTTCGGAAAATGATAGAGAAGCTTTGCTTTCTTTTGTAAAAAGCCGAATTTGTTAATAATTAAACAAAAATAAAAGTATAAAACAGTATTTAAGAGGAAAATCTAGTCAAAATAGACAAGTTTTCCTCTTAAATACTGTTATTATTTATAAATTCTAGCGCTATTATATCGACATTTTATAAATAATGTTTATAATGAATATTGTAGAGGAAAAATCTCACTGTTTTTCCGAAAAAATAGAAAGAATTTTCGGGATAGAAAGAGCTGAGCCTATGATTGGAATTATAAATCCCTCCTTGGACCCCTTTTATAATCAGGCCTTGGAAGAATATCTTTTTCAGAATAGAACGGAGCAGGATATTTTTCTTCTTTGGCGGAATACTCCGGCAGTTATCGTAGGCTGTTATCAAAACATCAGCCAGGAAGTAAGCTTGCGCCGGCTAAAGGAAAGAGGGATTCCGGTTGTTCGCAGAAGCAGTGGCGGAGGTACGGTGTATCATGATTTAGGCAATGTGAATTACAGCCTAATGAAGAAAAGAAACAAGATTTTAGAGTATGACGATTTTCTCCTTCCGGTAATCGATGCTTTACGAAGACTTGGGATTAAGGCGGAGAAGAACAGGTGCTCCGATATTGCCATAGGGGGAAAGAAGATTTCCGGCAGTGCCCAAAAGGCCACCGGAGAACGGGTTTTACACCATGGGACTCTACTTTATACATCGGACTTAAGTCTTTTGGATGAGATTACCACCAAGAATAAAAGTGTTC
>CAUUUY010000235.1:0-3555 GCA_963548305.1 uncultured Oribacterium sp. | reverse complement strand
ACACTCACATTAGATAAAATTGTACTGACAGACGGAACGGAGCAAAGACCTGGGATTGAGCCCTATGCTATGAATGCGTATAAAGAATTTCCAAATAACTTAAATCAATTTCAGATGTTTTTAAACAGCCATAAAATGGAAGATGGAACGTTAGGAGACATTTCCGATATATCTGAGAGTAAAGCATTTACGGCAGGCAGATATCAGATTAAATATTTATTTAGACCAAACTATAAAGTCGAAAAGTATAGATTTTTGACTATGGGAACAGATGATGACTATGGCAATGGAACTGAGTTCTATGTGAATAATGAGCTATATACCAATACTTCAGTAGTTCCAGAGTATGCTCTGACTCCTTCGACGAAACTCACTTCCCCAAAATTTGATGTAAAAGAAAAAACAAAATATTCCAACAATAGTTCTGGAAATTCTACAAGTTCAGGAGGCAGTTCTTCCGGTTCCGGTAGTTCAGGCGGAAGTTCAGGGGGCGGTTCCGGAAGCTTTAAGGTCAGCAGTAGTTTGAGCGGACAGGTACTTGGTGTAGACCGTTCTCTATCCGGAGGACAGTGGATGCAGGATGAAAAGGGCTGGTGGTATAAAAGAGCGGACGGAAGCTATCCGAAGAACAGCTGGGGCTATGAAGCCTACAATGGAAAGTCCTACTGGTACTACTTCCTGGATTCCGGCTATATGGCTACAGGCTGGGTAGATGTAAACGGTAGTAAATACTATCTTTTTCCAAATTCCGATGGATGGAAGGGCAGAATGCTCACCGGTTGGCAGTGGATTGACGGAAACTGCTACTACTTAGACACAAAAGGACAGAATGAAGGAGCCCTTTATAGAAACACCACTACCCCCGATGGCTATGCAGTGGATGCGGAAGGAAGATGGATAGTAAATGGCGTAGTACAAAAACAACAAAATTACCACGAATGGGCAGAAATATAGTCTAACTGTAATTTATGAAATGGCGAAAAATTCAAAAGGATGAAGAAAATGAGAAGAAAAAATATGCTGGCTTTAGGAATGAGCTTGGTATTTTGTGCAACAGCCATTGCTGTACCCCTCTATGCCAATCCCTTAGACCACCAGGAAATAACTGTTTCAGAGGAAAAGGAAACAAGTAAAAATCAGGCAGAAAATTCTGTAGTAGCTACAGTGGAAAATAAATATGCAGATTCGGAAGAAGGAAGCAAAGAGAGCTTGGCGGATTTTCCGGAAGAAACACAAAATTCCGACTCCGAGGAAGCGGTGGAAGCAGTTGAAGAGGCTGAGAATGCAGAGGCTTCAGCTGAAGAGACGGAGAGTACAGAAGAGACCAGCATGGTAAAGCCTTTATATTTAGGTTACTCCAGCTTCCGTATGGCAAATGTAAATGCCGACGCTTATACTCTTAAAGATAAGATTTACTGGATATTTCTGGATTATACCGGTATAGAGTTTGCCGGAAGGGATCATATGAAGGTGGTGAGAAACAATCCGGTAAAAGTATCTGAGCTAGCCCTAAGAAGCCAGGGGCTTGTCAAGGATGTAAGCGAAGAGCATTTCAAGGTTCTTCCGGAGAGAGTCGTGGAAAAGAAGGCAGGAGGAGCTTGGGCTCCTTATCAGCTGAACTATTTTACTCCGGGAGAATATCGTTATATCTATACTTTGGCTGTAGGGAAAAACAGTCCTTATTACCTTGTGCCAAAAGTTACCCCGGATAATGATGTAGGCTTTACATATACTCAGGCACGTATCGGTAATCGCTTTGCGGATGATCAAAGCAATGAATCCAATAATTTAGAAATAAAAATCTCCAATAGGGAAGATGCAAAATATAAGTACTATCCTCTAGAAAGCGATTCTTTTTCTGTAAAGGAAGAGAAGACTATCAGTCAGGTATACTTAAACTCCAGCTTTGATATTCATAAGGCAAAGGTGGGAGATCCTATGAACAGTGTCACCCTGAATGTGGAAAAAATCGTGCTTACAGACGGCACAACAGTATTGAACCCGGGAACTCCCGCGCAGCCCTTCCTGATGAATATGTATAGAGAATACTCCAATGAATTGAACCGCTTTAAGCTCTTTTTAGAGAGCTATGTGAATGCAGCCGGTGAAAAAGGCAACGTGAGAAAAGCAGCGGAAGGAACTCCTCTTCCTGCCGGACGTTATAAGGTAATGTACCTTGTACAGCCTCATTTTGCAATTGGAAAGTATCGCTTCCTTGTTGAGGAAACAGATGATAACTATGAAAATGGTACTGAATTTTATGTCAATAATGAACGATACAGCAATGTGTCCTTAAACCTGCAAGCAGGTTTAACAGCAGGAGCCGAAGTGCTTTCTCCTTTTTTTGAGCCTGAGAAAGCAGAAAAGAAGCAGAATACTTCCGGTAATACTGGAAATTCCGGTTCTACCTCTAAAGCTGTCTCCAGTAGTTCCGGTGGATCTGGCGGAAGCTCCGGCAGTTTCGGTGGTGGTTCCGGAAACTTTAAGGTCAGCAGTAGCTTGAGCGGACAGGTACTTGGTGTAGATAGATCCTTAAGCGGAGGACAGTGGGTACAGGATGAAAAGGGCTGGTGGTATAAAAGGTCAGACGGAAGCTATCCAAAGAATAGCTGGGGTTATGAAGCATACAACGGAAAGTCCTACTGGTACTACTTCTTGGATTCCGGCTACATGGCGACAGGCTGGGTAGATGTAAACGGTAGTAAATACTATCTTTTCCCAAACTCTGACGGTTGGAAGGGTAGAATGCTCATCGGTTGGCAGTGGATTGATGGAAACTGTTACTACTTAGACTCACAAGGACAGAATGAAGGTGCTCTATATAGAAACACCACTACTCCCGATGGTTTTACAGTGGATTCGGAAGGAAGATGGGTAGTGAATGGAGCAGTGCAAAAGCAGTAGAAGTATGAAATATTTCCTCTCTTAAAGTGTATAGGAATACTTTGTTGTTTCTGGTGGATGTATAGGTGTAGCATGACAAAGATATAGCCGGTGCATTATTACGCTGGAACAAGCATGATATAAAGTCAGTGAGGAGGGTGCATCTGCATGAGATTAATTCGAAGGATTGTATTTTTTGTTTTTTTGTTAATTTTTATCATTTCGTTAATTAATAGTTTTTCCATACTGCTAAACATGTATGGTGATTATAAACATCCACCTAAATACTTATTAGAAAATGCAGGGTCTGGTGGTATACTGGCGTTTGATACTACATATTTTGCAATTGATGATGATGGTGTAAAAAAAATCTCGGAAATAAGGCATAATAATTTAATATTTGCTGAAGACAATCATTATAGCTCTGTATGGGAAAAATATTACCACTTTGATGTTGACGCCAGATCGAAAGATCCTTCGGATTGGGAGTATGAAATATCTGAGTTTAACGATGGTTTTTATGATACAGATATTTTAACTGAGCAAATAAAAAAAATGGAACTTAGTGTTGATGGCAAAATTGATATCGATGTAACTAAATTTGATGACTATTATATAGTTGAGGTCACCCATTTGAAAGCTGACGATTTCCAAATCATAGATTCGTATTAT
>CAUUUY010000234.1:0-3559 GCA_963548305.1 uncultured Oribacterium sp. | reverse complement strand
CCTTTATCAAGGTGTATTTTTGAAGCTCGCTAACTGACAGTAAGTTTACTCCATCAAAAAAATGAAAGGAATTGCAAAGCGTAGTTTTTTTATGATAGAATACAGTACACCGTAGCAGTACCGACAGTACTTCATGAAGGGGATAGTGTATGGATAGCAAGGAAATTCGAAATGGAACATTCATCGTACAGGTAAAGTACACGGAGAATGAGACTTGGCAGGGGAAGGTTACCTGGGCAGAAAAGAATAAGAGTCAGTATTTTCGGAGCGCTTTGGAGATGCTGAAGCTGATGGATAAGGCTCTTACCGAGGAAGACTTCCCGGATGAGGAAGAAGAGGAGTAAGAAAGCTGCGAAGTCAGTGCGATAAGTTGCAAAGGAAGCTTGTCTAAGACCATTGCCGAACTAGGCAACAGGGTAGCGGTGAAGGAGACTATGGAAAATCAATTGGAAAGGCTTTACGCCATAGACTTATTGGGGATTCTGGTACATAAGTATCAGGATGGTCAGCTTGAGGGAGAAATCATTCATCAATATAAAGAGGAAAGTACTCCCTTTTTTGGCGTACTGGATTTAATCAAGAAGATGGAGCTTCAGTACGATGAGTGGGACTATCCCCAAACCTCCACCAGAGACCGGAGCTTTCGGAAAAGAGAGAAGTATAGCTACCCGAACCGCAAGGGGAAGAAACGTCTTCCGGATGAGGCGGGAACGTTGGAGAAATTCCCCATTATTCAGAAAAGAGGAAAACAGAGTACCTTTTTTATCCATACCAAATATCGTCAAAATGCTACCTGGCAGGGCGATATTTTTCGTGTGGAGGAGGAAGCCTGCTTCCCTTTTAAGAGTGTACTTCGGATGCTTCAAATCATGGATCGGGAGATGAGAAAGGATCAGGGGGAAGATGCATAAAAGGAAGATGCATAAGAGGGAGAGACGTGAGAGCTTTTTTCTCTGCATAAGAGAAGAAATTTTCGGAAAGAGAGTCGATAAGAGAACTGCTTTTTTCGGCAAGCTTTCTTATCTGCCTCTTTTTTTGTTTATTCTTTTTTTTGCGTTTACCTTAAGTTCCTGTGGAAAGAAGAGCACCGGAAAGATTCAGGGAAGAGAAATCCGTTTGGGCATTGACCGGGACAATGCACCCTTCTCCTACCTTGATGAAGAGAAAAATCCTGCCGGCTTTGATGTGGAGCTGATCGAAGCCATTGCCAAGCGGGAGGGATTTACCGTAAAATTTGTTCCCATGAACCCCTCGGCTTTACAGTCTTCCGTGGTGACCGGCACCATTGTCGGGGCTATGGGGGGAATCGAAATACGAGAAGAAAAACAGCTGAGCTTTTCGGAGGCTTACGGAAGCTCTTTTCTGGGCCTTCTGTACGGAAAGGAATCTTCGGCATCAAAGGGGCAACCCTCTTTGCAGGGAAAGAGCATCCTGGTAAAGGAGGGAAGCGGCACAGCGACTTTTCTGGAAAGCATCCGGCAAAAGGAAGGTTTTTCTTTGCTGGTGGTGCAGGAAAATCAGGATCTTATCCGGGAATGGCTGGCAGGAAACGGGGATTTTATTGCGGAGGATCTTCCGGTTTTGGAGGCTATGAAGGAAGAAATTTCAAAAATTGATGAGGCGGGAAGAGGCGAAGACTATCTTCCTCCGGATCTTTTGGGCTTAAGCGAATTGGAACTGCGGAAAGAGAAAAATAGCAGAACCGGGCAGGAAATAGAAATATTTTCCTTAAAAGAGGAACAGCGTTACGGCCTGATGGTGGGAAAGGGGCAGAATAAAGAGCTGCTTCGTGCCTTTGTTCGAGGTCTGAAAAAGATGAAGGAAGACGGAGAGTGGGAGACACTTACGAAAAAATACTCTCTTTTTTCTTCTTGAAAAACTTATCTTTGAATCCCCGGAGAAATGTTACAGATGAATCCCCGGTGAAATGTTGCTGATGAATCCCCGGTGAAATGTTGCGAATCAATCCCCAGTAAAATGCTATGAAATACTTGACAGGGAGAAAAAAAGCTGTTAGCATAGCAAACAATTCATTTTGGTGAAGGAATTTTTGAGAAAGGATTGTTGGCAGGATGAGAAGAAACAGAACAGAAATCAATATGATGAATTGCTGCTGTTGCTGTTGCCGTATGCATAGTCATAGGGCTTTTTGCCGTGCCAGCTGATTCTGAGGATATTTTTTGCGGATATATTTCAGCGAGCTGTTTCGGCAGCTCGCTTTTTTGTTTTTTATGACAACCTACGCAGAGCGTGAGATTTCTCATTTTTAAAGAGTGTTGCGGCAAAGCATGCAATAGTACATTTTCAAAAAAGAGTGTTGCGGCAAAGCATGCAATAGTTCATTTTCAAAAAGAGTTCTAAGGGGGAGAGTATTTTGGATATTGGGTTTATAAAACAGTACATACCGATGTATGTGGAGGCGGGAAAGCTTACCCTGGGCATTGCCTTTCTGGGGATTTTGTTTTCCTTACTGATCGGTCTTGCCGCCAGCTTGATTTTATACTATAAGATTCCGTTTTGGCGGAGGGTGGTGCAGGTCTATGTGGAGCTTAGCAGAAATACGCCCCTTCTTGTGCAGCTGTTTTTTCTTTATTTCGGTTTACCGAAGCTGGGAATACGCTTCAGTTCGGAGCTTTGCGGTGTCATCGGCTTAAGCTTTCTGGGAGGAGCCTATATGACGGAGGCCTTTCGTTCAGGACTTTCCACCGTGCAGAAGATTCAAAAAGAATCTGCCCAGAGCCTGGGCCTGTCTAAAGGACAGATTATGCGTTACGTCATTTTCCCCCAAGCCTTATCGGTATCGATTCCGGCCATCCTGGCCAATATGATTTTCCTGATTAAGGAAACCTCGGTATTCAGCGGCATCGCCCTTGCGGATTTGATGTATGTCAGCAAGGACTTAATCGGCCTGTACTATAAGACGGAGGAAGCCTTATTGATGCTGGTAATTTCTTATCTCATCATGCTTCTGCCCCTCAGTATTTTGGGAAATGTTTTGGAAAGGAGGATGCGCATTGCTTATGTTTAATATTTTGCTTTCGGCAAATGCAGAGAAGCCTCCGGTATATACCATCCTTTTTGCGGGAAATAATTTTCAGCGTCTTTTGTGGGGACTCTTTGTGACCCTCCGGGTCAGCCTGATTGCGGTTTTGCTGTCCCTCCCCTTGGGTATTCTTTTCGGGCTTTTCATGAGAAGGAAGGATCCCATAAGTCGGGGAATCAGCCAGCTTTATCTGGCCTTCATCCGGATTATGCCGCCGCTGGTTTTACTGTTTTTGGTCTATTTCGGAACGGCAAGGATTGCAGGTTTTCATCTTTCCGGAGAGGCCTCCGGAATTCTGGTATTTACCCTTTGGGGAACGGCGGAAATGGGAGACCTGGTTCGAGCGGCTATCGGCAGCATTCCCAAGCACCAAAAGGAAAGCGGTAGGAGTCTTGGCCTGAGCTCTTGGCAGATTTATCGCTATATCATTATTCCCCAAACCATAAGACGCCTGATTCCTTTAAGCATTAACCTGATTACCAGAATGATTAAAACCACTTCTTTGATTGTTTTGAT
>CAUUUY010000233.1:0-3561 GCA_963548305.1 uncultured Oribacterium sp. | reverse complement strand
ATTGTGAAAAGAGCTTGGGCAGCCGATTTGGAAATTTTGGCTGTTATTGATAAAATTTGCAGAAAACACAAAATACGATATTATGCGGATTTCGGAACCCTGCTTGGGGCAGTAAGAGAAAACAATTTTATTGCCTGGGACGATGATCTGGATATTATGATGTTGCGGGATGATTTTGAACGCTTTGTAAAGGTGGTAAAAAAAGGCCTGCCAAAAGAATTAAAGTTTATGGCTGTGGAAGTCAATAGGGATTCCTGCAGTTTTATTTCTGCAGTCGGTTTACCGGAAATAAAATTCAATGAAGATGTTATGAAGAAGTATCATGAGTTTCCCTATCCTGCCAGTGTGGATATTTTCGTGGTGGATGAGTTGGCGAAAGATCCTGAGGATGAGGCCTATCGCATGGAGCTTCTCTCCATGCTGGCCACAATGACCAAGGGGATCTTGGATAAAAAGGAAAATACCAAGATCTTTCAGAAAGAATTGGAAGCCATAGAGGATTTGTTAAAAATAAAGTTTGACAGGAATCATTCTTTGGAGGGCCAATTCTATGCCCTGATGAATCAGGTATTTCAGGAATTTAATGGAGAAGGAGGAGAAATGCTGGCATGCATGCCCTTTAGAATGTTGCATGCAAAGGCTTGTTTCCCCAAGGCCGCATTTAAGGAGACGGTTTGGCTTCCCTTTTGTAATACAAAGATTCCGGTACCCAAGGATTATGACAGTGTTCTGAAAGCGAAGTACGGAGATTATCATAAGACGGTAAAAGCGGGAGGCGGACATGGTTATCCCTATTTTCAGCATTATATTGACGAATTAAAGAACGAATTACCGGAAGATAAATGGACTTTTGAATACCGTTTTTCCGAGGAGGATTTAGAGCATAAGAAAATCCCTAATTTCCGGGATATGGCTTTGGAGACCTTGGAGTATCTGGTATTAAAGAATAAAAGAATTTTTGAATGCTTTATGGCAGGGGATTTTTCAGCTTGCTTACAGCTTATGGGGCAGATCCAGGAAGAGGCCATTGCCTTTGGAAATGCCGTTGAAGCTAAGAAGGGAGAAGGAAGTGAAACGGTAGCTTACCTGGAGAAATACTGTGAAGCACTTTTCCATTCCTATAAAGCGGTAGAAGAAGCGCTGCCCTTACAGGAAGAATCGGGAGAAAAGAAAGGCCCGGCAGGGAATTTTCCCGCAGCCCTTTGGAAGGACTTACAAAACATGGTACAAAAGCCCGCTTCATATTTGAAAAAAGTAAAGTTGGCTTTAGAAAAGGATTTTAAACGGGTAGTTCTCTTTTTACCCAGCCGATTCGAACAATTAAACAGCTTCCAATCCCTCTATGAAGCGCTGGGAGAGATGGAGGATGTGGAATGTAAACTCATGCCTATCCCATATTTTGACAGACTGGGTGGCGGAGCATTGGATGAGATGCATTATGAAGGGGAAGAGTTTCAAAAACTCTATCCTATAGTGAATTATAAAGACTTTGACTTTACGATGGAAAGACCGGATTGTATCGTGATGCTCTCTCCCTATGATGAGTTTAATCAGGTATATTCTGTGGATCCTTTCTTTTACAGCAAGAACCTTAAGAACTTTACCAATAAGCTGGTTTACATTCCAAGCTTCGTAACGGACGAGATCAATCCGAAGGAGGAGGAAGACGGAAAAGCATTCGAAAACATGCGGTATTATGTTACCGTTCCGGGGCTTTTCCATGCGGATTTAAGCATTGTTCAATCTGAAGAGATGAAAAAGGCTTACTTAGCGAAGATTTCCGCCTTTACCAACTCTGTAATCAGAAAGAAGATGACGACAAAGATTTCCGGAGCAGGCTCCTGTCTTTTCGGAGAAGAGGAAGAAAAAGGAAGCAAGGCAGTGATTGCTGCTTTTCTGAGATTTTTAATGAAAAAGGAAGATTTGCAAAAGTAGGCCATATCCTAAGGGAAAGCGGAAATTTGAAAAAGGAATAGGAAAAGGAGATAAGGATGAAGGCCTTAATATTAAATTCCGGCAAGGGCAGCCGTATGGGGGATCTGACCAAGACTCACCCGAAATGCATGACGGAAATTGCCAGCATGGAAACCATTATCAGTAGACAGCTGCGACAGGTGGCGGAACAGGGAATTTCCGAGGTGATTATTACTACGGGTCCCTTTGAGGAGAAGCTGATTCACTATGTGGAAAGTCTTGGACTGCCTCTAAGCTATACCTTTGTGCGGAATCTCAATTATGAAAACACCAATTACATTTATTCCATGTATCTGGCGAAAAAATATCTGGAAGATACGGATATTTTGCTTATGCACGGAGATTTGGTGGTGGAAAACGATGTGTTTTTCTCCTTTTGTGAAACCGAAGGTTCTTTGATGGCGGGAAGTAAGACGAAAGAGCTTCCGGAAAAGGATTTTAAGGCGGTGGTGGAGAATGACCGAATCCAAAAGATAGGAATTTCCTATTTTGAACAGGCCTTTGCTGCCCAGCCCTTATATAAATTTGAAAAAGAAGACTTTGGAAAATGGCTTTCCGCCATTGTGGAGTTTTGTGAATCCGAAGATGAGGCGAAGAGAAGACTGTATGCGGAGGAGGCTTTAAATACTGTCTTAGAGCATATTCCCCTCAATTTCTATGATGTGGGAAATAAGCTTTGCCAAGAGGTGGATAATCCGGATGATTTGGCAGTGGTTTCCAATATTTTGTCGGAAATCAAAAAGCGCACGGTATATATCTGCTTTTCCACGGATATTTTGCATAACGGACATTTGGCTCTTATCAAGAAGGCAAAGCGTCTGGGTAGAGTTATTGTGGGTGTGCTGAAGGATGAAGTGATTGCATCATACAAGCGTTATCCTTTAGTGCCTTTTTCCGAGAGAAAGGCTATGTTCGAAAATATTTCCGGAGTCTATCAGGTGGTGGAACAGAGTAGTCTTTCCTATAAGGAAAATCTGGAAAAATATCAGCCGGATTATGTGCTTCATGGAGATAACTGGAAAACAGGCTTCCAAAAGCCCATTCGGGAAGAGGTTTGCAGTGTTTTGGCAAGCTATGGAGGAAAGCTGATTGAACTTCCCTACCATAGAGAAGAAAAGTACGCGGAGCTGGAAAAAAGAACCAAGGCGGAGCTTTCCATGCCGGACGTAAGAAGAGGCAGACTGAAAAAGGAGCTGGAATTAAAGGGTCTGGTTACCGCCATGGAGGCCCATGACGGTCTTACCGGTTTGATTGTAGAGCAGACCAAGGTCTATAAGGAGGGAGGAGCTCATCAGTTTGACGCTATGTGGGTCAGTTCTCTTTGTGATTCTACTGCCAAGGGAAAGCCGGATATCGAATTGGTGGATATGAGTTCCCGTTTCAGAACTATTGAGGATATTACCGAGGTTACTACGAAACCCATTATTTTTGACGGAGACACAGGCGGAATCAAGGAGCACTTTGTATATACCGTGCGAAGCCTGGAACGTCTTGGGGTATCCATGGTGATTATAGAGGATAAGACGGGACTGAAGAAAAATTCTCTCTTCGGGACAGAGGTGGAGCAGACACAGGATAGTATTGAGG
>CAUUUY010000232.1:0-3565 GCA_963548305.1 uncultured Oribacterium sp. | reverse complement strand
AAAGAAAGGGCTTCAAAAAGACTTTCTCCGGTTTCTTCTCCCGTTAAAGGAAGCTTTTTTTGAAGCAGGATGTCTCCGGTATCCAAGCCTTCCGCCATCAGCATGGTGGAAATACCGGTTTCCTTGTCTCTATGTAAAATAGCCTGCTGAATCGGAGAGGCCCCCCGATAAAGAGGCAGTAAAGAAGCATGAATATTCACACAGCCATAGCGGGGAATATCTAAAACTTCTTTAGGAAGAATCTGTCCAAAGGCAGCCACCACAATACAATCCGGCTTTAAATCCTTCAGATATGCGAGGAGCTCTACATCCTTTCTCAAGCGATGTACGGAACGCACAGGAAGCCCCAGGTTTTCTGCTGCCTGCTTTACCGGCGTCTTTAGGAGATTTCCCTTTCTGTCCTTTGCTTTATCCTCCTGACTGACCACCAGGAGAATCTCATGTCCTGCCTGATGGATGGCCTCTAAGCCCTTCACTGCAAAGTCCGGGGTTCCCATAAACACGATTCTCAAATCATTTCCTCCTCTTCCAGCTCTTCATACTGAACGTCTTCCAAATCTCCCTCTACCTTCTCCGTATACAGGACTCCCTGAAGATGATCATACTCATGACAGAAGGCTCTGGCCAAAAAGCCGGAAGCATCCAAACTAAAGGGCTCCATGTTCTGATTTAAAGCCTCCACACGGATATTCATGGGCCGGGTAACCTTTCCTTCCTTTCCCGGAACGGAAAGACAGCCCTCTTCTCCGCACTGCTCTTCCTCTCCCACAGCTTCGATTTTAGGATTAATGCATACATAGCGAACACCGTCTCCGACATCCACCACAAAAAGCTGCTTTAAAATCCCCACCTGAGGAGCCGCCAGTCCAACACCGTTGGCATCGTACATGGTTTCAAACATATCCTGAATCAAATCTCTGGTTTTATCCGTCATTTCCTTAATTTCTTTACACTTCTTTTCCAAAATGGAGTCTCCGATGGTACGGATGCTGCGAATTGCCATAAACTCTACCCTCTCTATAAAAGATCAAACTGGAGCTGAATCAAAGAGCGTTTGTCCTCTTTTCGAAGCTCCTCAACAAATAGATTTCTTAATCGAATGATTATATCATGGGATTCTTGCTTAATATAGATGATTTTCCTAAAATTATCCTTTAGCTTATAAATGGTGGCAGGGAAGGGACCGAATAACTCCGCCTTCTCCTCCTCCAATTCCCACTGTATTCTTTTGATGGTCTTATCCAGCATCAGACTTAAAAACTCTTCCTCCTGATAGCTGCATTGGATGGCCAGCATTCTGGCAAAGGGAGGATATTCCAGTCTTTTCCGAAACTTCTTTTCCGATTGATAAAAAGCAAAGTAGTCCTGTTCCAAAGCCAGCTCCAGCACTTCCTCCTCGGGACGATAACTTTGAATCAAGACTTCTCCGGGAAGCTTTCCCCGGCCTGCCCGACCTGCTGCCTGGGTCAGAATCTGAAAGGCATATTCCCTGGCCTGAAAATCCGACTGAAAAAACAGCTGCTCTGCCGCCATAATCCCCACCAAAGTAACTTTCGGAAAATCATGTCCTTTTACAATCATCTGGGTTCCCAAAAGAATATCCGCCTTCTCCTCGGCAAAGTCCTGTAAAATTTCTTCGTATTTTCCCTTTTTCCCTGTGGTATCTCCGTCCATACGAAGAATTCTTGCCTTGGGAAAGACTGCATGACAGATTTTTTCCAGCTTTTCCGTCCCGGTACCGAAGGGGGAAATGTAGCTGCTGCCACAGTTCGGACATTTCTTTTCCAGTTTTCTGCTATAGCCACAATAGTGGCATCGTAAAAAACCGTTTTTATGTAGGGTTAAGCTCACATCACAATGGGGACATTTTAGACTCTTTCCGCATTTCCTACAGCTGACAAAGGGAGAATACCCTCTTCTATTCATGAAAAGAATCGTTTGTTCCCCCCTTTCCAAACGCTTCAGTACCGCTTCCTCCAGTGCTTTGGAAAAAATGGAACGATTTCCCTCCTCTAATTCCTTTCGTAAGTCAATTAAAGTCAGCTTGGGTAAAATACTTCCCTCCACCGCCCTGTTTTTTAAAGTAAAGAGCCTGACTTTTCCTTCCTCCGCCTCCCGGAAAATATTGACGGAAGGTGTTGCCGAGCCAAAAAGTACCGGGCAATGGGCAAGCTCTCCCCTTTTTCTTGCCACATCCCGACTTTCATAACGGGGAGCGGTTTCCGACTTGTAGGAACGTTCCTGCTCCTCATCAATAATAATAAGCCCAAGATTGGAAAAAGGCGCAAAGAGGGCTGAACGGGGTCCCAGTAAAAGCTTCACCTCTCCGGAACGGCATTTTTCCATGCTCTCCGCCCGTTCTCCCTGGCTCATTTTGGAATGTAACACCGCCACCTGTCCGGGAAAACGTCCCTCCACCCGCATTCTGCTTTGGTGGCTTAGGGAAATTTCCGGAATCAGATAAATGACTTCCTTACCTTTGGCAAGACAGTCTTCGATTAAACGCAAATACAGCTCCGTCTTTCCGGATCCGGTAACGCCGAAAAGCAGGGCGGAAGGCGCTTTCTCTTCCTGAAAATATTCCTGCATTGCAAAAAGAACCTCCTCCTGCTCCGGATTTAATTTAGGAGCAGGATAGGGGTTTCCATATTGTATCTTTCCCGGCTTTGTTCTGTTTTTCGTCTTCTTCTTTACCGGAAGTACGGTTTTTAAGCATTGATTTAAGGTTGTTCCGTATTCCTCCGCCATCCAGATGGCCAGATCCAAAAGCTGTTTTTCTACGGAAAACTCCTTTTCCAAAGGTGAAAGAATGTCTTTAATCTTCTCTTCCGGGAAGTCTGCCAGCTCTTCTATGCCGATTACATAGCCCTTTTTCTTTCCTCTTCCAAAGGGTATCAAAACAGGATCCCCGACGGATAAGGAAAAATCCGTAGGGACCCTATAGGTAAAACATTTATCGATAGATTCATGGGAAATGTCTACGATTACTTTGGCGAACAATGCTTACTCCTTATTTCTTGAATCACCTTGGAAAGAGAAAGAGAATTGGAGGCCTTAAACAAAAGCAGGTCTCCCGGCTTAATTTCCTTTTCCAACGCTATGGAAAGCTCCTCCAAACTAAAGCAGGCTGTTCCGGGAAGAAGCTTTTCTCCCATAGCTTTTCGAATCTCTTCCCCCTTCTTTCCTAAAGTAAATAATGCATCAATAGGGAGAGCTTTTAAAAATTCTCCGATTTCCCGATGATAGGCGATTTCATTGTCCCCCAGCTCATTCATGTCTCCAAGGACGGCAATCTTTCTCTTCGCCCCTTCCTCTGAAGCCAAAACCTTTAAGGAAGCCTTCATGGAATCCGGAGAGGCATTGTAGCTGTCATCGATAATCAAAATGCCGTCATCTGTGGAAAGTCTGCCGCCCCTTCCCTTTAAGCCCTGAAACTCCAGTAAGCCCTGTAAGAGCTTTTGTTTGTTTAATCCCAGGGAAAGGCCGATAGCCATGGCTACGGAAGCATTGTCCTCCATATGCTCTCCGGGAACGGAAAGGGGAATCTCCTCCTTCTTCTCGTAGA
>CAUUUY010000231.1:0-3577 GCA_963548305.1 uncultured Oribacterium sp. | reverse complement strand
AGCCCTAAAATACGGGGGTTATCCAGATATTCCTTCATATCCTCTGCGGAAAAGACAGCGCCGTTGTCGTCAATCTCCGTGGAGGGTACACAGGAAGGAAGCATCACAAAGATATTGGCGGGACTTTTCGCGCTTTGCTGTAAAATGTAATCGATACCCTCTTTACCGGAAACATTACAGGCTTCATGGGGATCTACAATAAAGCAGGTAGTTCCCTTCAAAGCTGCCAGAGTGATTAATTCATGGGGAGTCACCATGGTGGATTCGAGATGCAAATGGGCATCTATAAAACCGGGAACCAGAAATTGCCCCTTGGCATCGATTTCCTTCTTTCCCCGGTATTCCCCGATTCCGGCAATATAGCCCTGGGAGACAGCCACATCACCGGAATAAATACTGCCGGTAAAAACATCCAGAATGCGGGCATTTTTCATAACCAGATCGGCTTCCTTTTCCTTTAAACAAACTTTTGAGAGAATTGCTTGTAATCGATTATTCATATTTATGCCCCCTATAAAAAATAACTAATAAATTAGCCTATTTGAAGAGTATTATAATAATTATTGCATAAATTCTCTTTTTGTACCATAAGTTATTTGCTGAAACAATAAAAAACTATTTATTTTATTCCCTTATGCTTATACAAAATATCTAATATAAAATGCATTTATTGAGAAAAATTGTAGAAACGAAAAAATTTGGTGTTCTTTTACGAGACTTGATGTACAATCTTCTGTATAGCTGTTAAGTGTAGCAAAGGGGATTTGAAAAAGAAGGAGACATTGCAAAAGCAGCAAATGGAGTAAAATAGAGGGCTAGGGAGGCAAAACATGATTGAGGACGAGTAGGAACATGTCGTGAAGTCACTACCCGTTTTCATATACAGTCTATTTTTTTTCATAGGGGGACGACAGATGGAGAAATTTTTCAAACTGAAAGAAAAGAACACGGATGTAAAGACGGAGGTCATTGCGGGAGTCACCAGCTTTATGACCATGGCGTATATCTTGGCGGTGAATCCCAGAATTCTTGGGGCTTCCGGAATGGATGCGGGATCTGTTTTTACCGCAACAGCCCTAGCCTCTGCCCTGGCCAGCTTCTTTATGGCAATTCTGGCAAACCTTCCCTTCGTGCTTTCCGCAGGTATGGGATTGAATGCTTATTTTTCCTATACGGTGGTATTGGGGATGGGCTATAACTGGGAAACGGCGTTGGCAGCAGTTTTTGTAGAAGGCATTATTTTTATCCTTCTATCTTTGACCAATGTACGAGAGGCAATGTTCAATGCGATTCCTAAGAGCTTGAAAGTGGCGGTAGCTGTGGGAATCGGCTTTTTTATTACCTTTATCGGTTTTCAGAACGCTCACATTGTTGTGGACGGAGCTACACTGGTAACTCTCTTCTCTTTTAAGAAGTCTATTGAAGCGGGAAGCTTTGCTTCTGAAGGAATTACCGTGGTTCTGGCCTTAATCGGTGTACTGGTAACTTCTATTTTGGTAGTAAAGAATATCAAAGGCCACATCCTAATCGGTATTATTGTTACTTGGGTTTTGGGTATTTTTTGTCAGTTGACAGGCCTTTATGTTCCTAATCCTGAGGCAGGCTTTTACAGCTTGATTCCAAGCTCCCTGATTTCTGTACCCAGCTCTATTGCGCCCACCTTCTTTAAGATGGATTTAAGCAATGTGTTTTCTTTGAATTTCCTGGTAGTTGTTTTTGCTTTCCTTTTTGTGGATGTTTTTGATACCCTGGGAACCTTAATCGGTTGCGCATCCAAGGCGAATATGCTGGATGAAGAGGGAAAGCTGCCTGCTATTAAGGGCGCTCTTTTGGCGGATGCCTTAGGAACTACAGCAGGCGCTGTTTTGGGAACCTCTACTATTACGACCTTTGCGGAATCCGCATCCGGTATTGCAGAGGGAGGAAGATCCGGTTTGACAGCATTGGTGACGGCGGGACTCTTCCTGGTATCTCTATTCCTTTCTCCGATTTTCCTTGCTATTCCATCCTTTGCTACAGCACCGGCTTTGATTGTTGTAGGATTTTTCATGATGCAGCAGGTAACGAAGATTGATTGGGAAGACATGGTAAAGGCTATTCCCGCATTTATCTGTATCTGTGCTATGGGCTTTACCTATTCCATTTCCGAGGGAATTGCTTTCGGTATCATCAGCTACACCGTGCTTCATCTTTTCACCGGAAAGTCCAAGGAGTTGACACCGCTGATGTATGTACTGTCGCTCATCTTTATTTTGAAGTACATCATGTTGTAAGCTTCATATAAGGAGGAACCCATGGAGTATTTGCTTCGAGGAGATATTTGTTACAGTGAGAATTTAAAGACCCTGATTTGTAAGGAAAATGCCTATCTGCACATAAAGGATGGGTTATGCCAAGGGGTTTATGACAGTCTTCCTAAGGAGCTGTCTTCTGTGGAAATCAAGGATTATTCCGGAGATTTAATTCTTCCGGGAATGGTGGATCTCCACTTACATGCTCCTCAGTATGGTTTCCGGGGGACCAAGATGGACTTGGAGCTTTTGGATTGGTTGAATGTCAACACCTTTCCGGAGGAAGCCAAATATCAGAACTTGGACTATGCTGAAAGAGGCTATCAGGATTTTGTGGAGGACTTACGGGGAAGTGCCACCACCAGAGCGGTAATCTTTGCTACTCTTCACAAGAATGCTACCTTGCTTCTTATGAAGCTTTTGGAAGAGAGCGGTTTGCTTTCCTATGTGGGAAAGGTCAATATGGATCGAAATTCTCCGGAGTATTTAACGGAGCATACTGCGGAGGAATCCCTTAAAAACACCAAGGAATGGCTTTCGGAGATTCCTAAGGAATGGCAGAACTGTAAGCCGATTCTTACGCCGAGATTTACCCCTACCTGTTCGGATGCTTTGATGGAGGGTTTAGGAAAGCTGGCGAAGGAATACAAGCTTCCGGTGCAATCCCATTTGTCGGAAAATCTGGGAGAGATTGCCTGGGTAAAGGAGCTTTGTCCCGACGCAAAGCATTACGGAGATACCTATGACCGCTACGGTCTTTTGGAAAACAGCATCATGGCTCATTGCGTATATACGGAGGGAGAAGAGCTATCTGCCTTAAAGGCGAGGGGAACGATGATTTGCCATTGTCCCCAGTCCAACACGAACCTTTGTTCCGGAGCGGCTCCTATTCGCTATTTCTTAGAGGAAAATGTGAAGGTCGGCTTGGGAACGGATGTGGCCGGAGGAGCAAACCTCTCCATGCTAAGAGCCATCACCGATGCCATTTCCGTATCAAAGCTTCGTTTCCGCCTCATGGATCAAAGTCTTGTCCCCCTTACCTTGGAAGAAGCTTTCTGCTTGGCAACGCTCTCCGGGGGAAGCTTTTTTGGAAAGGTGGGATCTTTTCTCCCCGGGTACGAAGCGGATGCTTTAGTCTTCCATGAAAAAAGAAGAAGTGTTCGAAAGCAATCTGTGAAGGAACGGCTGGAAGTGCTTCTCTACACGGGGGAAGAAAGTGCGCAATTGCAGGCGAAATATGTACAGGGAAGAAAGATATTTGTAAGAGGAGTCTAAGGCGGAGATAC
>CAUUUY010000230.1:0-3581 GCA_963548305.1 uncultured Oribacterium sp. | reverse complement strand
CGCATAGAATCTATACGGAAAACTCTAATTTTTTGCAAAAATTCTATAAACTTAAGGAAAATTCCTTTTCAAGAAAACGAAACTACAGTAGTATGTGAACTGGAAAAAAGCTCTATTTTTTTGAAAAGGAGAATGATTATGAAGAAGCCGGACAAAAACAAGATGGGAAGAATCGGGAAGATGCTTGTCTTAGGAACAGCTTTACTAAGCATGGCAACCCCTATGGCTGCTTTTGCCAAGACCGACAGAGTGGATACTCCGGGAACCTGGCGGAAGCAGGGAGAGAAATGGCAATTTGTCAGAGAGTATGGAGCACCGGAAAAGGGCTGGCTGGTTTATAAGAGTGACTGGTATTATCAAAGCCCAGTAGAGGAGCTGATGGAAACAGGCTGGCTGAACCTTCAGGGAAAGACTTATTTTCTCAGCACGGAAAATAATGCAAGCTTCGGTCATGTTGTAACGGGCTGGCAGTGGATTGACGGCTATTGCTATTATTTTGAAGAGGCGGATCAGGCGGATTACGGTGTTCTGTTCACCGGTGGAAGAACCAAGGATGGCTACTATGTGGATGCAAACGGTCGTTGGCTAAACGGTGCAGGAGGAGAGCCTGTTTATATCAGCGGCAAGGGATTGTCTGCAGCGGTGTCCGACCAGCAGGTAGCCGGTGTCAGCCGTAGTATTCCTTCCGGAAATGCAGGTCAGGTAGCCGGTGTAAGCCGTTCCGGCGGTAGTTCTTCCGGCGGATCTGTAAGCAGAGGAGGCTCAAGCAGCTCTTCCGGCGGATCCACAAGTGGAAGCGGCTCGAGCAGTAGTTCCGGCAGCTCCACAAGTGGAAGTACTTCCGGAGCTAATGCAGGTAATACAGGAGCTAACGCCGGTGGAAATAACAGCGGAAACAATACCGGCAACAGTGGCAATACCGGAAATACCGGAAATACCGGAAACAATACCGGCAGTACAGCCGATAATACCGGTAACAGTGGAAATACCGGAAATACTGCTTCTTCTTCAAACCTTCCGAAGGAAGAGGATGGAAAGCCGGAGGAGAAGCCGGGAACCGGAGACAACGGCAATACCGAAGAAAAGCCGGGAACCGGGGACAACAGTAATACTGAAGAGAAGCCGGGAACCGGAGACAATGGAAATACTGAAGAAAAGCCCGGCACAGGAGAAAGCGGAAAGCCGGAAGAGAATCCTACACCGGAACAACCTGAGGAAAAGAATGTTATTAAGCTGGTGGGAGAAGCCAAGGTTAATCAGGATGTGAAGCTGTATGTGTCTAAGGATATTATGGACAGCATCGCCTTTGTTTCCGTCGGTTTTCAGCCGGTTTTACCCGAGTCTCATAGAGAGAACGAGCCTAGCTACTCCTTGGATCGGGAAAAGCAGATTCTGACTCTTCCCAAGAGTCTATTTAAGAAAAGTAAAACTTATGACATCTCTATCCAGGCAGGGGGAATTCAGCCTTTCCATGATATTACAGTAGAGGTAAAAGACGATGTGGAAGTGCCTTTTACAGCAGAAAAGGGTGAGCCGGAGGTGCTGAATAAGGGAATTCTTTTAGGACCTACTTATGCGGCTTTGAATGAAGAAGTGAATTTACATGCCTTCCGAGTTACCTATGTTCCCGGAAAAGGAATGCCGGAAAAGCCCTGGTGGACAACGCGTTTAAAGTCTGTGGTGGTAGAGAAAACCCTCTATGAAAGAGTAAACTCCGAGAAGGAGTTTTTAGAGAAGAAGGATGTGTATTACATTGTGCCTGAGGATGCAGAGGAAGGCGCCAATACTATTCTTTTGTCTGATTCCGCATTTGAAGATAAGGAGAAATTTGATCTGATGTTGGAGTCCGGGAATCCTCTAGAGAGTGTGATTTGGGATATGAAAGGCTAATTCAAAGCGAAGGATTTTATTGTATTTTCATTCCGGCCGAAATATAGTAAGGAAGAAATGACAAAATATGCTCGGAATTCTATGCTAAGCGAAAGCCGGTCTTTTATCTTATCAGAAAAGCCCGGCTTAGCGGCAGAAGGCCGGAAAGAGAGTACTAATGGAAGATAAAAATCTGGATCAAAAGCTTTCGGACAATCATCCGGAAGAAACGAAAGTATTGGATACGAATACAGAAGTAGCAGACAAGCCAAAATCAAAGAAGAAAAAGAAGCAAAGCTTTATTCATTATCTGATTCCCACGGTGTTGTTTATTTCCATGATTGTCTTCGGAGGCTTGTTCCTCCGGGACTTTCTAGAATATCGGGCGGCGGAGGATGAATATGCTTCTCTGCAGGATCATATCGTGATTTCCGAGGAACCGAAGAAGGAGGCGCCGAAGAAAGAGAAGGTGAGTGAGGACGAATTTGATGATGAGGCAGAAGAGGAGCCTGTGGATCTGCTCCATCCTCATTTTCAGATTGACTATGGCGCGCTCTCCGGGGTAAATGCTGATTTCACCGCAGTTTTGCATGTGCCTGCCCTTTCCATCACCTATCCGGTGGTGAAGAGTAAGGACAATGAAGAGTATTTGCATAGAACCTTTGAGGGAAAGGCAAACTTTGCCGGATCTATTTTCCTGGATGCAAATGCCAAGGGAAGCTACGATCATAAGAACACCTTCATTTTCGGTCACAACATGAAGAATGGAACCATGTTCGGAAAGCTGAAGTATTTCCTTCGGGACGATCAGCTGGCAAACAGCAATCCTTACGTCTTTCTTTGCCGACCGGAGGGGATTACCCGCTATCGAATTTTTAGCTATTATTTAACGACGGTGGAAAGCCCCATTTACAACGACTTCGAAGGGGACAAGGGCTATGATCAGTATTTGAGTCTGGTTCAGAGACTTTCCTCTTATAGAAATTATCCCAAGGACAGTATCGACTTTTCTCAGCGGCCGGATATCATCACTCTGTCCACCTGTTCAGGACCTTCCGGAGGAAACCAGCGCTTTATTGTACAGGCGGCTTTGGAAGAGGTGTATCAGAACGGTTAAGTATATTCCGTTTCTGCGTAGAATGGAGAAGGGAAGCTCCTTGCAGCAAAGAACATAGAAAAGTGAATATCTAAACAGAAGAGACAGCCTTGACTGTGTTTTTCCATTTTAAGCTTTCGTAAGCTGAAGAATGGGAAATGCCACAGAGCAGGGCTGTTTTTTGATGTTTAGGTGTAATACTTTTGAAACTGTTCAACAGTCTATAGTATGAAAAAAATTTTGATGGAAATCGTGTTATGCCTTAAAAAATCAAGGATACTGAGGGGTTTAATCCCTAAAAATTATTAAGAAATAATAGAACAAAATCACAGATATAATTATTTTTAAAAAATAGTTTGAAAAACACTTATACAAATTAATAAACTAGGCGATACATTAAACAGAGATAGAAATTCCACTAGAAAACATGTATCTCTTAAATAGAATAAAGATTTTGTTTACCACCCAGTATAAATTATGAATGCACTCTCAGAACTTATATAAATAAAAGTGATAACAAATTCGAAAAAACTTTTAAGAAAACTGTTGACATAGCAAAGGGATATGCTATAATCCAAATTGTAAGTGAATTGGATGACTTGCCGGACGGAGAAGC
>CAUUUY010000229.1:0-3591 GCA_963548305.1 uncultured Oribacterium sp. | reverse complement strand
GAGGGACCTTGGCTGAAAGTCCTTTCTATCTTCCCGATGGAATTTTCCCGCCGGAGCTGTTTTTGTGAAGGAGAGTAGCAAAAGCCGTGGAATACGTTACATTCAAAATGAGGGTTCGGTTCTTGGTTTAGAAGAAAGAATCGAAAAACAGGGTGGTACCGCGAGCAATCGTCCCTGTCTGTTTGAGAACAGACAGGGGCTTTTTTATTTCTAAAAAAGATAAACTCCAAAAGAGTTCTCAAAAGAAAGCGGATTTCCTTTGTAAAAGGAAGTAAAACAAAGTTCAAAGTGGAAAGGGAAGAGTGTATGGATCATCAAGTATTGCAAGAGATTGTAAAACGGGCAGAGGAACAGATTGCAGGTTCCAAGGACTTAACAGCCTTAAATGACATCAGAGTACAGTTCTTAGGGAAGAAGGGAGAACTGACCGAAGCGAAGAAGCTTTTAAAGGATCTCAGTCCGGAGGAAAGACCGAAGTTCGGACAGCTGGTTAACGAAATGTTCCAAAAGGTGGAGCAGAGCATTAAGAGCCATGGAGAGGCTTTGGAAAGAAGTCTTCGGGAAGCAAAAATGCAGGAGGAGACCATTGACATTACTCTTCCCGCCAAGAAGGTTCGCTATGGTCATCCCCACCCCAATACTTTAGCTCTGGAAGAGGTGGAGAAAATCTTTATCGGCATGGGCTATGAGGTGGTAGAGGGACCTGAGGTGGAGTATGACAGCTACAACTTTGAGAAGCTGAATATTCCGAAGGGGCATCCGGCAAGAGATGAACAGGATACTTTCTATATTAATTCCAATATTTTGCTCCGTACCCAGACCTCCTCCGTACAGGCAAGATATATGGAGACTCATAAGCCGCCTATTCGTATGATTTGTCCGGGAAGAGTATTCCGTTCCGATGCGGTGGATGCTACCCACTCCCCCTCTTTCCACCAGATTGAGGGATTGGTGATTGATAAAAATATTCATTTTTCCGACTTAAAGGGAACTCTGGATTTGTTTGCCAAGGAGCTGTTCGGACAGGATACCAAGACCAAGCTTCGTCCCCACCACTTCCCCTTTACGGAGCCTTCCGCAGAAGTGGATGTGTCCTGCTTTAAATGTAAGGGAAAGGGATGCCGTTTCTGTAAGGGAGAGGGCTGGATTGAGATTTTGGGCTGCGGTATGGTACATCCCAAGGTTTTGGAGAGCTGTGGCATTGATTCCAAGGAATACAGCGGTTTCGCCTTCGGTGTGGGCTTGGAGAGAATTGCCCTTTTGAAGTATGAAATCGATGATATGCGTCTTTTGTATGAAAATGACCTGCGTTTTCTGGAGCAGTTTTAAGAGTTAGGGGGAAAATATGAATACATCCATGAATTGGCTGAGAGCCTATGTTCCGGGACTTTCCGTAAGCGGACAGGAATTCCGGGATGCCATGACATTGGCAGGAAATAAGGTAGAAACCATGGAGGATTTGGGGGAGAATCTGGAAAAGATTGTTACCGGAAAGATTCTTTCTTTGGAGAAGCATCCGGATGCGGACAAGCTCTCCATTTGCCAGGTAGATATCGGAAACGAGCAGATTCAGATTGTTACCGGTGCTCAGAATATGAAGCAGGGAGACGTGGTTCCTGTGGTTTTGGACGGGGGTAAGGTCAAGGTTGCCCATGACGGCAGTAAGCCTAAGGAGGGCGTGGAAATCCGTGCCGGAAAGCTAAGGGGCGTTCCCTCTAACGGTATGATGTGCTCCATTGAAGAGCTTGGAGGAGAGAAGAATCTGTTCCCGGAAGCACCGGAGAGCGGTTTATACATTTTCCCGGAAGGAACCCCGGTGGGAGTGGATGCGGTAGAGCTTTTAGGCCTTCGCGATGTTTTACACGAGTATGAGATTACCTCTAACCGTGTGGATTGCTTCTCTGTACTTGGTTTGGCAAGGGAAGCGGCAGCAACTTTTAAGCAGGCCCTTCAGTATCCAAAGATTGAAAAGCTTGGCAATCAGGAGGATGTTTCTTCTTATTTGTCCGTGGAGTTAAAGTCTCCGGAGCTTTGCAAACGCTATACCGCAAGACTGATTAAAAATGTGCATTTTGCGCCTTCTCCCCTTTGGATGCAGATTCGTCTTCGTACCGCAGGGATTCGTCCGATTAACAACTTCGTGGATATCACGAACTATGTGATGCTGGAGCTGGGACAGCCCATGCATGCCTTTGACTACGACACCATCAAGGGATATAAGATTATTGTGGAAAGAGCCAAGGAAGGGGAAAGCTTCACCACGCTGGACGGCGTAGAGCACGAGCTTAGCGACAGTATCCTTTGCATTAAGGATGGAGAAAGAAGCATTGCCTTAGGAGGAATCATGGGAGGAGAGAATTCCATGATTACCGAGCAGGTGAAAAATGTGGTATTGGAGGCGGCTTGCTTTGACGGCACCAATATCCGTCTTTCCGGAAGAAAGCTGGGACTTCGTACCGATGCTTCCGCTTACTTTGAAAAGGGCTTGGATCCAAACCTTTGCGAAATGGCTATGGATAGAGCTTGTACCCTCATTGAAGAGCTGGGAGCCGGAGAGGTAGTGGGAGGAATGTTGGACTGCTACCCTGTAAAGCGGGAGGATAGCAAGCTCACAGTTTCCGTATTCGATATCAACAATCTTTTGGGACTTTCTCTTTCCGGAGAGGAAATGAAGAAGATTTTGACTGCCTTGGAGATTTCCGTAGAGGTAAAGAACGGAGCAAATGGGGAGGAGCTATCCCTTGTTATTCCAAGCTTTAGACAGGATTTGGAGAGAATGGCGGATATTGCGGAGGAAGTTGCCCGTTTCTACGGCTATGACAAGATTCCCAGCACCCTGCCAAAGGCTGCTACTGTTGGAGGCAAGGCCAAAGATTTACAGTTAAATCAGAAGCTTCGTCATTTGGCAGAGGCTTTGGGCTATTCCGAGAGCTATTTCTATTCCTTTGAGTCCAAGAAGGTTTATGAGAAGCTTTTATTCCCTAAGGATGCAATGGAGTGGCAGCAGATTACCATTGCCAACCCATTGGGAGAGGACTTCTCCGTCATGAGAACCAGCTCCGTACCGGGAATGTTACAGGCATTAAGCCTAAATGAGCATCACAAGAATAAGAATGCCAAGCTTTTCGAAATGGCTAAAATTTATATTCCCAAGGCTCTTCCTTTGACAGAACTTCCGGAGGAGAGAATGACTTTAACCCTCGGATTTGCAGGAGAGGGCGACTTCTTCAGCTTAAAGGGAGAGGTAGAGGAGCTGCTTCGTCAATCCGGCTTACAGGGTAATTTCCATTACGACAGAGACTGTAAAAAGGCATTTTACCATCCGGGAAGAAAGGCAAATATTTCTTACGAAGGAAAGCTTCTGGGCTCTTTAGGGGAAATCCATCCGGAGGTATTGCAGAACTTCGATATGAAGGAAAAGGCCTATGTGGCTATTCTGGATTTAGAGGCTCTTTATCCTCTCTCCGGAGACTTTAGAAAGTATAAGCCGGTGGCAAAGTTCCCGGCGGTTACCCGTGACTTCTCTCTCTTAGTACCGGTAAATGTGATGGCCGGCGACCTGGAGGATGCTATCCGTAAGGGCGCGGGAGA